>NZ_KB290538.1:358-15957 GCF_000282835.1 Pandoraea sp. B-6
TAGACGGGACGACCGGCCGCAAGGTGCGCGTGCAGCGCGCTCACGCCGCGGCGTATGCGGTCTTGCCACACGGGGTTGGTGGACAGACGCGCGCTGCGGGTGCGTCGGGCCAGCGCGAGAATGTCTTCGATCGTCAGACGGGCCTGGCCGAACACGACGGCCGGCGCTGTCGCGCGGCGCGCGTCGGCGTCAGGGGGCGCATCGTGAAGCCCATGGCGCGGGGATGTGCCGGCGCGCGCATCGGCGTCGCTCAGTGAAGTCGGTAGTTGCATCATGATTGTGGCGACTTGCCTCGCCAGAAATCGAAAAAGTTGAACCACTGCATCGGGTACTGACGGCAGTAGTGCTCGAGCCGACGCGCATAGCGCTCGGCGTAGGTGCGCAGGGCGACCTCGCGTTGGGCGCGCGGCAACGCCACGGCATCGGCGAACGGTTCGAAATAGAGTCGGTAAGACGCTTTGTCGCGCAGGCAGAAAAGCAGATACACCGGGCACTCGAGCAAGGCGGCGAGAATGAACGGCCCTTGCGCGAACGGCGCCGATGCGCCGAGGAACGGGGCCGGCACGACCCGACCACCCTCGGTGGAAGGCACGCGGTCTCCGACGATGACAAGCCAGTCGCCCCGGTCGATGCGCTCACGCAGCATGATGGCCGTGGCGGGGCCGATGTCGTCGACCTCGATCAGGTTCTCGGCAAACGCGTCGTTCGACCCGGCGAGCATCGAGCGGAATCGCTGGGCGTGACGGGTGTAGACCACGGCATGGATGCGGTCGATGCCGCGCGAACGGGCGAGTGCGCGGGTCATCTCCAGGTTGCCGAGGTGCGAGCCGATGACGAGGGCGCCGCGCGCATCGCTGGCCGCCGCGTCGAGCGTGGCACGGTCGTCGATCTGGACATGGCGCTCGCCGAGGAGTCCGCGCCAGGCGGCGAATTTATCCAGTGCCGCGTTGGCAAACGCCAGAAGATGCCGGAACGTGTGCCATCGCGTGGGCGCCGGCAGCCCGAGTTCGGGGGCTGCGTTCCGGAGCCGCTGCTGATAATCGCGCGAGGCCGCGCACGCTTGTGTGTCCTTCAGCGCGAAATAGGCCGCCACGGGAATCAGGCAGACGCGCGCCGTGCGCAGACCGAAGCACCGGCAAGCCAGTGCCAACAGGCGCATGCCCAGCAAGCTGCCGCGCTCGGGGCGCCGCCACCACGCCAGGCCGTCGTCGACGGTGGGCGTTGCGGAGGATGTCGCGGAGGATGTTGCGGCGGCCGGCATGGCTGCCACCGCCTGGGCATGTGCACTCGGCTTGCGGCGGCACTTCCGCCACAGCAGTCCCGGCGCGCGCGGGATCATGGCGCATACGAGCCGCGTGTGCATCCAGGAAATGCCGACGTTGTCGCGCAACATCTGGAAGTGCGAAACCCCGTTCTCCGGATAGACGACGCGTGTGCGCCGGCTCTGGATCGGCACGCCGCGCCAGTACAGACGCACCAGAATGTCGGTGTCGAAGGCCATGCGCGATGGTGGCCGGTGGCGCGCCAGCAGCGCGGTGGTGGCCGAAAGCGGATAGACCCGGAAGCCGCACATCGAATCGGCGATGTCGAACGACAATGTCTCGATCCACACCCAGAAGTGCGTGATGTAGCGGCCATACAAACGCCCCTTGGGCACGGACGCGTCGTAGCGTGGCGTGCCGCAGATCACGGCGCTCGGGTGCTGGCGGGCGTCTTCGAGAAAGGCGGAGACGTCGCACAGATCGTGCTGACCGTCGGCATCGACTTGCAGGGCGTGCGTAAATCCGAGCGCGTGGGCGCGGCGCAATCCGTGGGAGACGGCGCCGCCTTTGCCGACGTTGCGCGGTAGCCGTTCCAGCGTCACGGTCTGCGGGTGGTTGGCCTGAATGGCCACGAGCAAGTCGCGCGTCGGGGCGTCGCTCCCGTCATCGACCAGCAGCACCGGAAGGCCTTGCGCGAGCAGCGTGTCGACGATGCGTGCGATTTGCGCCGGGTGGTTGTACACCGGGATCAGCACGCACGGCAGGAAAGGGCATGGCGACAGGCTGGGACCGAGTGTTGTCGTCATCGTTGCGCCTCTCCGGCAAGCGCGGGCGGCGCGGCGTAGACGAGATATCCGGTCGCGGCAGGTCCGCGGGCACCTTCGTAGGCGTAGTGCACGCGACGGCGTGAGGTATCGAACGTCAGCGTGAGGTCGAAGCGTGTTCCCGGCAATACGGGCGCGGAGAATTTGACTTGATGTAACGACGTTGGCGCGACCGCCCAGCCATGACGTGCGGCGTCTTGCGACGCATGCGCTGCGGCAAACCGCGTTGCCCAGTCGATCAGCACCACGCCGGGCAGCAGCGGCAGTCCTGGAAAGTGACCGTTGAAGTGCGCCAGCTCGGGCGGCACGCGCAGGGACATCACGAGCGAACCGTCGAGTGCGGTTGCGGGGGCAGGGTCGTCGGCATCGTTCCACCGAACGCCCAGCACCGAGGGCAGCCACGGGGACGCCGGTGTGAAAAGTGCCGCAATGTCAGCGGCCGTGCGCTTGCCGCGTTCATTGACGGGCAATGTCATCAGGAAACGCCAGCGCTTCGGGAGCATCGTCGCATCGAAGGTCGCGGCCAACGCGTGACGCAGCGTCTCACGCACGGTCTTGAGCGAGCGCTCTCGCCAAGCGCACCGGCCGGCAGGGCTGAGGACGACGGCGACGGCGAGGCGTCCCGCGACCACGGCCGCGGCGGCATCGTCGATCCATTCGTGGCGCAGCAGCGCCGCTTCAACGCCGGGCAATGAGAGCCGCTTGCCCTCGATCTTGACGGTGCGATCGAGGCGCCCCGTCAAGGCGAACGACCCGTCGGGATGCACGACGGCGCCGTCGTCGGTCGGCCACCAGCGCCCGTGGTTGACACGCGGCGAGCAGATTGCCAGTGCACCCTCGTCGGTCAATCGCACGCGTGTGTCGTCGAGCGGGGTCCAGTCGGACGTGCGATCCTGCTGACGCCACGCGATGCCGCCTGTTTCCGTACTGCCGAACACTTCGACCGGGGCGTGCGCCACGTCTGCCGGCAACGAAGGCCGAGCGGTTCGCACGAGGTGGGCGCATTGCAGCGCCGCGTCCTTGGGCAGTGGACCGCCCGACGAGAAGGTGAGGCGGGGCGCATCGCGCCAAACGTCGTCGCCCAGCCATGCGGGCCAACGCGTCAGCTGCGCGGGGCCAGCGATCCAGACGACGGCAGGCCACGTGCGCCACTGCTGCGTTTGCGAGGGCTCCGCGAAGGTGTGCCGAGCAAACGGCACGCCAGCGGCCAACGGCCAGAGCATGCGAAACCACAGCCCGTAGATGTGATGGCACGGCACGCTCGCGACGACGAGCGCCGCTTGCAATTGCGCACCCCAATGCCGGTGCAGCATCTGCACTTCGTCATCGAGTTGCGCGAGCGTCTTCGTGATGGCTTTCGGCTCGCCGGTACTTCCCGAGGTGTAGACAATCAATTTGCTCGAGGCGGGCAGCGCTGCGGCGAGCGCCGTGTGCGCGATCCCTGGCACGACGTTCATGTCATCACGACGATCCGCACAGGAAGCCAACGTGGCCGCATCGATGGCCTCGTCGAAGGCGAAGGCGAAGTCGCGGCGTGTCTGGGTCAGTGCGTTGGGTAACACGACCGGGGTTCGCCCCGCGGCCCACGCGGCGAAAAGGGCGCAGCTCATGTCGTACGGATCGTCCAGACACATCGCCAGTCGCAGGGCAGGGCGTGCCGCAAAGACAGCGTGCAACGCCCCGACGCGTTCGCGCCAGGCGCGCGTGGTGAGCGAGCCAAACGTGCCGAGCCCATGCACGTCGTCTGCGGCGGATCGGCCGTCCACGCATACGACGAGCGACGGCGCGCGAGGCGCGCGCAGCAGTTCGGCTAGCGGCGTGCACGCGCAGGGCGCCAGTCCTGCGGAACGCTCGTGTGAGGCAGGCGATGCTGACGGGGCGGACGATTCGATCGAGGCGGGAACGCTCATGCCGCGCCCTCCGGCGGCGACGTGCCTGCCGCGCAAGCGGACGCTTTTCGCGCCAACATGCGCCGACGCCACCACCATTCCGCCGCAAACAGCAGGCCGATCAGTACGTATGCGATTCCGCCGTTATAGAGCGACCAGATCTCCCGCGACGCCCAAAGCGCCGTGGCGAGCGCGACGGCGCCGTTGAAGATGAAAAATACGATCCACACGCGAGTGACGTTGCGCAGGTAGGGCGTCGCGTCCACCGGCAGGTCGGGCTGATGCAACCGCGCGATGCGCTCGACCATCGACATGGGGGCGCGGAGCGACATCGCAAACGTGAGCCCCATCCCGAGATTGACAGCGACCGGATAACACCGCAGCAACAGCTCGCTGTTGCTCAGCGCTGTCGCGAACGCGAGCGCGGCCAATCCACCGGCCACCGCCCATTCGACGGGCATAAGCAGCCGATGGGCGCGCAAGTTGTGCCGGTATCGCAGGCCGAGGCCGGCAAGGAGCAGCAGTGCCAGATAGCGCGGCGGAACCAGCGAGATTCCGGCGAGGATCAGCATCGGGTAGGCGAGTGCCGCGACGACAGATGGCCAGCGGACTCGGGCTTGTGGGGTGCGCGGCAATGACGCTGGCGCGTCGGCGTGAAGTCGGGGCATGCCGGACGATCAGTCGTTGAGCAACGTACGCACGGCCGCCACAACGTCGTCGACGGTGCGCACGCTCTTGAACTCGTCGGGCTTGATGCGTTTGCCCGTCAGGCGCTGCAGTTGGATGGCAAGGTCTACGGCATCGATGCTGTCGAGGTCAAGCTCCTCGAACAGGTGCGCCTGCAAGGTCACCCGTTCGGGTTCGATCTCGAAGGTGTCGTGCAGGATGGTGCGCAAACGGGAAAGGATGTCTTCGTCGGACAAGGGCAACGTCAATGAACTCATCATTCGGTTTCCTTACTGGGTGCAGCCGCGCTCGCGCAGCAACTGGGCGAGGGTGGCAACACTGCGGAACTGGGCGCGCGCGGCGTCGTCGCCCGCTTCGATTTGCAGGCCGAAGCGCTTGCGCAGGGCGATGCCCAACTCGAGCGCATCGATGGAGTCCAGGCCGAGGCCATCGCCGAACAAGGGAATGTCGTCGGCGATGTCGTCCACCGCAATGTCTTCCAGTTCAAGGGACTGGACGATCAATTGCTTGATTTCAAGTTCTAGTGAAGCCATGTTGAGAAATCTGATCGATGAAAAAATGTTCGGCGAGCGCCGTCAGGCGTCTCGCCGCCAATGGGGCAAGCACGTCCTCGTTGGCGGGCGCGAAGCGAACCGGCGCGGCGGCCACGTGCTCGCTCAAGTCGTCTTCCAGCACACGAACGCGCAGGGTCGGCGTGGAGGGGGGGAGTGAGTGCCACCGGTGTTGTTTCGTATAGGCAGGCGGATCACAGTCGATCAGCACGGGCAGGATCGGGCAGTCATGTGCCAGCGCGATGTGCGCGAAACCCCGGGAGAACTTGCCGAGCTGGCCTCGCGACGGGCTGCGTGTGCCTTCGGGAAACACGATGAGGGGCACCTCGTCGGCCAGCGCCGCTTCGCTGGCACCGACGAGCGAGGGTCCGCCGTCGTTACGGAGATAGCCGGCCGCGCGTACGATGCCGGCGAACAGCGGGTTGCGCCAGTGCCGACTGGTGACGATGCAGCAGGCGCGCGGCATGAGTGAGAGCAACACCATGACGTCCATGTACGACGGGTGATTGGCGATCACGATGGCGCGGCCCAGGTGCCGCAGTTTCTCGGCATTCTGGATGTCGAAGCGGATGACGCCCAGGGCACGCGAAGCCGCGACGAGCGCGGCGAAGCCGTGATGCACGATAGCCATGGCGCAGCGGCGGCGGCGGCGCGTGGACATCGGAAGCAAAAGGAGTGCGGGGAATACGATCAGCGAAAAGAGGAGACCGCCGACGGCGAAGCACGACCATAGCCACAGCGACGCCGTGCGCCGCCGCAGGAGCTCCCACCGTAGTTGTGTACAAGAATCAGACATTGGCATGCCGTGCGTCCTCGTGCCATTCCCACTGCCAATCGTGGCGTTCGCCGCGCCAGAGGTCGCTGCCGCCCTCCAGCAGCGACGTGACCAGACTCTGACATTGCGCGCGGCGCTCCGCGTGCGCCTCGCGAGCGGTCGGCAGATGCATCGTGCAGGTCAGGCGCGCGGTGGCACCGGATTCGATCAGTAGCGCCAGAGCGCTCGCGCTGTCGTCGATCTGGCGCGACGTCGGGCCAAAGCAGGCCGGCGGTGCTTCGAAGGCGTAAATCACCAGCAGCGGCGCGTCGGGGGCCTCCCGATGTTGCGTCCATGCGTCGAGCAATGCGTAGCCAAGCGTATCGTCGAGCGCGGCGATGGCATTGATGGCCGAGCGATCGTCGCGCGCAATGCTGAGCACGCCGGGGGTTGCATTGAGGACCGACAAGCTGAACGCGGTGGGCGAGGGCGGCTCGCCGCGAACCAGCGCGTCAAGCATTTGCGTGGTGCGCTGGATCTCGCCGTGCTGAGAGGCGTACACGACCCGGCACTTGGGCGGCAGCGGACCGCACGCCGTGGCGGCCGACAACGCCAGTCGGGCGAGCGGGCTCAGACGCCGGCGCAACATGGGATCGATGTCGCCGACCTCCGGCTTGCGGGCCGACGCTGCGTCATGTTGACGATAGGCCCACCGGCGCACAGGCAATGCCCAGTGGGCAACGGTGCGGGACGATCCAGCCGTCGCCGAGTGCGCGGGCACCGTGGGTAGCGGCGTCGATTCCCCAGCGGGAACGGCTTCCGAACTCCATAGGGCTGTGCGACGCATCGTTCGCGGGTCGATGTTGTCTGGCATGGCGTTTGAGTGAAAAAAAGCGATTGCCGCTTTGCTGAGCCACGCGCTGTTTCGCTAAATGCGTTGTCACGGCCGTCGCTCGATACGGCCGGATATGGCGGGAGATTCGATAATGAATCGGGTCGCCCTTCCATAGCCTCCCAAAAATGGTTGGCGAGCAATTATAGCCAAATGTAAGACACCGAAATATCTGTCAGGCGAAATTTGTGGCGTTTCCGCAGGAAATCAGGAAATGCCTAATGACAGTTTTGGGCGAACGTCTCGGGCGTCATCCAGAAACGGCGGGGCGCATCCCCTTGAGGCGACAAGCGTGAAGGGGTCGCACTATCGAGCGAGTGTGGCCTGGGCGGTGAAGGTGAAATCGCGACGGCCGGACAAGACCGTGGGCGACTGACCTGGCGTTACGGTGACTTCCGTCATGTCGACGGTGCCGTCACGATGGTAGCGAAGCAGGGTGGTGCATCGGGTCCCGTACGCGGGCGACGCAATGAATGCCGCCGATAGCGAGCGTTCCCACGCGCGTGAGACGCCCGTCTCCGGCAACGCGCTGTCGGGCGCTTCGCTGGCGTCGCGCATGATCCGCAGCAGGCTGGCGTCGTCGGCATGGTGTGTCAGTGCATGGGCGAAAGCCTCGCGACGGCTGACCAGCTTGGGCCAGGGCGTGTCGAGCACGGCGTTGGACAGACCGTGGACGCCGGGCGCGATGGCCTGAGCGAGTGGCATGGCGAAGGCGGCCGGTGCCGTGCCGCCGACGTGGTGGGCGCGATTTCCCAACCAGAACAGCTTGCCCGCAGGCAAGTCTCCCGCGAGAAGATTGAATCCTGTGTACTCGTGCGCGTGCCGTTCAATGCGCACCAGATCGTCGTCGAACGAAGTTGCATCGAGCATGGCCGAGACGAGCAGGCCACGCGATGGCGAGTCTTTCGGCGCCATTGGGGCGCGCCCGTCGCGAAAATTCGTCAGTGCGCTGAAGCGTCCCGCACGATTGACGCCCATCCACGTTCCACCGCCGCGTAGATCTCGGCCGGCAAGGACGTCCGGGCGATCGCGCCACCAGTGCAACGGTTCGGCGGGACGCTCGAAGAACTCATCGCGATTGGCGAGCAGGACCAGCGGCGTGGCGGCCTCGGGCTGCCAGGAGAAGACGATCAGGCACATGGTGGCTCGGCGTCGACAAAGCACTCGGCGTGACGCTCGCCGTCGATGCGCATCGTCAAGCCGGCCTCGGCGGCCAACGGCGTCAGCGCCGCGACGAACGCGTCGCTGACGCCGTCGTAGCGCTCCATCCACGTTGTGGTGCCGGCGGCGGTGTCGTGGGCGGAGGCGTCGGCGCGCCATTGCAGGCGCCCCGTGACGCCGAAGCGCGCTGCCGTCAGCGCGAAAAGTTGCGCGACGGCCAGACGAGCCGCGCCGGCGTTGTGCGATGAAACGCGGTAGTAGACGTAACAGTCCATTCTCGGGCGCCGCGGCGGCCGGGTCAGGACGCCGCCGCAGACGACGCGGGCGACTCCGTCGGATCCACGATGTCGTACGGCAATTCGGCGAAGGTCAGCGCGGGGCCATCGGCGGCGCCAAGGCGCACATCGTCGGCTTCGCGCGCGGTGAGCTTCACTTCAACGAGCGCGTCGTAGCCGCCGTTCGGTGCCGGTGCCGCGTGCACGACCATGCCGCATGGCTGGTCCGGATCGCTTGTCTCGACGAGTTCCTGGCCCGGTGCGGGTTGCGTGGCATCGACGTGCGCCAGATGCAGACGCCGTTTGATGGTGCCGCGATACTGGCTGCGCGCGACAACCTCTTGGCCCGGATAGCAGCCCTTGCGGAAGTTCACGCCACCCACGACCTCCCAGTTCACCATCTGCGGAACGAACTGCTCCTGCGTCGCGCTCGTGACGCGCGCCACGCCGCTATGCACATCGAGCCATGCCGCGAGGGCTGGGGCAACGGCGACCACCCCGGGGGCTTGCGTCAGCGAGGCCCAGACCTCGGCGACACGCGCCACCGGCACGCTCCAGAGGAAGCGCGAGAGCGAGCGTGCCGTGCCGGCCGCCGGCAGTCGGATCAGGTGGGTCGCGTCGTCGCCGAGGGTTGCGTGGGCAACGGCCAGCGATTCGGTGGGCAGTGCGGCGAACGTGTTCGCGAGGACGGCCTCCGCCGCCGGGCCACCGACCTGCAGCAACACGTGCGTGGCAGCACCGTCGGTCAGCTTGACCTTGGCCCGCAGGACGAACATCGACAGTCGTTTCTGTACGGCAGCCTGCACCGTGGCGTCGCACGCCAGATAGATCGTGGCGTCGGCGGACGCATCGCGCCACATCAGGAAGGTGGCGAGCAGGCGCCCCTTTGCCGAGCAGTAGCCGGCCAGCCGCGCCTGTGCGGGCGCCAGGCGCTCGACGTCGTTGGTCAGTTGGCCGTGCAGAAAGCTCGCGGCATCGGCGCCGCTCAGGGCGATCAGGCCGGTGTCGCTCGCCAGCGCGACGAAGCTGCCGGTTTGCAAGGCGTCGAACTGGGCGGCGCGTGCGCTCGCGTTGGACAAAATATCGGGGGAATTCACGTCTGCCGCTTGCGGCAGGAGATCACGCCATTGGGAGGTCATAAACGAAGGTGGCTGTCAATCTGTGAGGGTTCGGCAAGTCAAAGTATTATATTGGGTCTTCCGCCAGAACGTGCGAGCTCGGTTCGACGCGCAAAACGCGCCGCTCGACGCCGTCGGCGCCACGCTGTCTGACCGAGTCCCCCGAACCCGCTGCCGTCGCTGGATGGCTTACCCTGCAATTCATGTCTTTCATCAAACGCCTGTTCGTACTGTTGATTGTCGCTGCGCTCGCGGCGGGCGGCGCATTCTATTATTGGGCGCAAGCCCCCTTGCAGTTGGGCAAGCCAACGCTCGACGTCACGATCAAACCCTACAGCTCGGTGCGCAGCGTGGCGACGCAATTGCGTACCGGCGGCGTGCCGGTACAACCGCTGTTGTTCAATCTGCTGGCTCGCGTCATGGACGTGGGGACCAAGCTCAAGTCGGGCAACTACGAGTTTGCGACCGGCATCACGCCATTCGAGGTGATGGAAAAGCTCGCGCGTGGTGACGTCAACCAGTATGTCGTGACCATCATCGAAGGCTGGACCTTCAAGAAGATGCGTGCCGAACTGGACGCGAACCCGGCGTTGCGGCACGACACGGCCGGGCTTCCCGACGCGGATCTCATGCAGCTCGTGGGCGCCGATCGTGCGGAAGCCGAGGGCATGTTCTTTCCCGACACCTACCTGTTTCCAAAAGGCACGAGCGACGTCGATATCTACAAGCGGGCCTATCGCCTGATGCAGAAGCGCCTGGACGAAGCGTGGGCCGCGCGTGCGCCGGGGTTGCCCTACACGCCACCGTACGAGGCGCTTATCATGGCGTCGCTCATCGAGAAGGAAACCGGGCAGGCGGTGGAGCGCGGCCAGGTCGCGGCCGTGTTCGTCAATCGGCTGCGCAAGCGTATGTTGCTGCAGACCGATCCCACGGTGATCTACGGCATGGGGGATCTGTATACGGGGCGTCTGCGCAAGCGCGACTTGCAGACGGACACGCCCTACAACACCTACACCCGCGCCGGCCTGCCGCCGACGCCGATCGCGCTACCGGGCATGGCGTCGCTCGCGGCGGCGTTGAATCCCGCGTCGACCGACGCGCTGTACTTCGTGGCGCGCGGCGACGGCACGAGCCATTTCTCGGCGAACCTCCAGGAGCACAATCGCGCCGTGGACAAATTTCAGCGAGGTGAGCAATGACGCATTCCCCCGAGGCCACGGCCGCTGTGCCGGGCAGGTTCGTCACGTTCGAAGGCATCGACGGCGCCGGCAAGAGCACGCACGTCAACGCCTTTGTCGACACGCTGCGTCAGGGCCTCGCCAGTGTGGGGCGCAGCGTCGTCGCCACGCGCGAGCCGGGGGGCACCCCCTTGGGCGAGGCGTTGCGCAAGCTCGTGCTCGATGAGCCGATGGATCTCGAAACCGAGGCGCTGCTGATGTTCGCCGGACGTCGCGAGCATCTGGCGAAGGTGATCGAACCGGCGCTCGCGCGCGGCGACTGGGTCGTCTCCGATCGCTTCACCGATGCGACGTTTGCCTATCAGGGCGGCGGGCGGGGGCTGTCACGCGACAAGCTGGCGATCCTCGAACAATGGGTGCAGGGCACGCGTCAACCCGATCTGACGATTCTGTTCGATCTCGATCCGGCGATTGCCGCCGCGCGGCTGGCGGGCGCCCGGGCGCCGGACAAGTTCGAGCGCGAATCGGCGGCGTTTTTCACACGGGTGCGAGATGAGTACCTGCGTCGTGCCAAGGCCGCGCCGGAGCGATTCGTCGTGATTGACGCCGCGCAAAGCATCGAGGCCATTGCCGGACAACTCGCGGGCGTATTCGCCCGTCTGGGCGTGCCCGGGCACGGGCCGCGCTGACGCGCGATAATCCGCTTGTTCGACCGACTCGCAGCGTCGGTATTTCGCGAATTCGCCATGGCGTAATTTCGCTGTCTCGCCCGACGCATTTATCGGCCAAGGAGCCCATATGCTGTATCCCTGGCAGTCACAGGACTGGACACGCCTGAACGACCTGCGCGCCCAGATGCCGCACGCGCTGCTGTTGCAGGCGGTGCCCGGCATTGGCGAGCTGGCGCTCGCCCGCACGTTCGCGCAGGCCCTGCTGTGCGAATCGCCGCGCGCCGACCACCTGCCATGCGGCACGTGTGGTGCGTGCCAGTGGTTCTCCAGCGGCAATCACCCGGATTTTCGTGCCGTCTGTCCTGAAATATTGGCCGATAGCCTGCCTGGTGCCGACGCCCGTGCCGACGCCGAGGGCGACAAGAAAACCAAGACACCGAGCAAGGAAATCAAGATCGAGCAGGTCCGCGAAGTGATCGACTTCGCGAGCCTGGGTTCGCACCGTCAGGGGCGACGCGTGGTGCTGCTCTATCCGGCGGAGGCGCTCAACGTGCATGCGGCGAATGCCCTGCTCAAAACGCTCGAAGAGCCGCCCGAGGGCGTGGTGTTCCTGCTGGTGACGACGCAGCCGGACCGTCTGCTGCCGACGATTCTGTCGCGTTGCCGCCGCATGGTGTTGACCCGGCCCGATCACGCGCAGGCAACGCAATGGTTGATGGGTGACGCGGGACTCGACGCCGCCACCGCCGCCGCGGTACTGGCCGAGACCGGCGGGGCGCCGCTTGCCGCCCGCGCACTCGCCGAGCCGGACGAGCGCGCCTGGCGCGACTGGCTGATCGGCCAGCTCGCGCAGGGCGCCGCGATCGACGGCTTTGCCTGTGCGGAACAACTGCACAAGGGCAATTTGCCGGGCATTCTGGAGACGCTGCAACGCTGGTGCTTCGATGTGCTCGCGCAGCGCATGACGGGCACCGTACGCTTCTTCCCGAGTCATGCCCAGGCGTTGCGCCGTTGCGGCGACGCGACGGACGACGTGCACCTGCTCGGCTTCCTGCGTGAGCTGGCGCAGCAGCGTCAGGTGCAAAATCACCCGCTCAATACCCGCGTGCTGCTCGAGGCCCTTTTCCTGCAATACCAACAGTTGTTCGGTGGGCCGGCGTCGCGTTGACGCAGGGCACCGGACACCGATCGCACATCATGTTCATCGATTCGCATTGTCATATCAATTTCCCGGAACTGGCCGAGCAGATGCCCGACTTGCTCGCGCGCATGCGTGAGAACAAGGTGAGCCACGCCCTGTGTGTCTCGGTCGCCCTGCCGACGCTGCCGCAGGTACTGGACATCGCAGCACAGCACGACAACGTGTATGCCTCGGTCGGTGTCCATCCCGATTACGAAGACACGCCCGAGCCGAGCGTCGACGACCTCGTGCGTCTGGCCGCCCACCCGAAAGTCGTGGCCATCGGTGAAACCGGGCTCGACTACTACCGGCTCGAAGGTCGCAGCATCGAGGAAATGGCGTGGCAGCGCGAGCGCTTTCGCACGCATATTCGTGCCGCGCGCCTCACCGGCAAGCCGCTCATCATTCACACGCGCGCGGCCGCCGAGGATACGCTGCGCCTCATGCGCGAAGAGCAGGCGGGCGAGCCCGCCGGGGTGATGCACTGCTTCACCGAGAGCTGGGAGGTCGCACAAGGCGCGCTCGATCAGAACTTCTATATCTCGTTCTCCGGCATCGTCACGTTCAAGAGCGCCCGCGATTTGCAGGACGTGGCGCGGCGCGTGCCGCTCGAGCGCATGCTGATCGAGACCGATTCGCCGTACCTCGCGCCCGTGCCCTATCGCGGCAAGCTCAATCAGCCGGGCTACGTGCGGCATGTGGCCGAATTTATCGCCGATCTGCGCGGCGAGCCGCTGCAGAAGATCGCCGATGTCACGACGGAGAATTTCTTCCGCCTGTTTGCCACGGCAAAGCCCTGAACCGTAAGACCCGTACCCCTAATCGACCGAACTGCCTTTCCGTTATTCACCGGACTACCGACAGGAGCTCCCAATGCGCAAATTTTCGATGATCCGAGCCTGGATGTTGCTCAGCGTGCTTTGTCTGACGGCATGCGCCACGGCGGCCACTTCCAATAGCGCTCTGGTCAAGGCGGTCGTCTTCAACGACACAAAATCCATCGCCCAAGCGCTCAAGGCGGGGGTCGACCCGAATTCGACGGACGAAAAGGGCAACCCGCTGCTGGTGATCGCGATGCGCGAAAAGTCGGTGGACGTGGCGCGCCTGCTCATCGACGATAAGCGCACGGATCTCGATGCGACCAACGCGGCAGGCGAGAACGCGATGATGATCGCCTCGCTGCAAGGCCTCACGCCGATGGTCAAGCTGCTCATCGACAAGGATGCCGAAGTCAACAAGAAGGGTTGGGCGCCGCTGCATTACGCCGCGACCAACGGGCACGATGACATCGTGCAGATCCTGCTGGACGCGTCGGCTTACGTCGATGCCGAGTCGCCCAACGGCACCACGCCGCTCATGATGGCCGCTCGCGGGGGGCACATCACCACGTGCAAGGTGCTGCTCGATGGGGGCGCGGATGTCCGTCTCAAGAACCAGATCGGCATGACGGCCATCGACTTTGCCAAGCAAACCCACCAGAAGGAAATCGCGGACGGCCTGCAAAAACGTTTGGCACAGGTGCAGCAGTCGCGTCCGGCGGGCAAGTAAGACCGTCCGCCCGTCGCGACCTTATCGTGGCAGATCATGGCGGCGCGTCGTGCGGCTCGCCGCGCCCTCTGGCGACGTTCACCCGTCGACTGAGGCCGCGGCCGGTTGCGTACGCAGCAAGGCTGGTTTAGCGGCGGTCGTCGGCGGTCGCAGATCGGCGATGAACCGGTTGCGCCACGTCGACAGATTGTGCTCGCGCAGCGTCGCCATCATGCTGGCGTGGCGCGTCTGGCGCTCCGAAAGTGACATGTTCAGCGCCGTGCGCAACGCTTCGGCCATGCCGTCGATGTCATAGGGATTCACGATCAGCGCGCCGTCCAGTTCCTGAGCGGCGCCCGCGAAGCATGACAGCACCAGCACGCCGGGATCCGCCGGATCCTGCGACGCCACGTATTCCTTCGCCACGAGATTCATGCCGTCGCGCAGCGGCGTGACGTAACCCACCTGCGACGCCCGGAAGAACGACATCAGGACTTCGTGAGCGTAGCGTTTGTTGATATAGCGAAGCGGCGTCCAGGCCAGATCCGAGAAGCGCCCGTTGATATGCCCCGCCTCGGTTTCCAACTGTTGGCGAATTTCCCCATAGCCCGCCACGTCCGAGCGGCTGGGCGGTGCGACCTGAACGAAACTCACGGTTCCTTGCTGGTTCGGCCACAGTTCGAGCAGGCGCTCGAACGCGCGAAATCGTTCGAGCATCCCCTTCGAATAATCGAGGCGATCCACGCTCATGATGAGCTTGCGGTCCTGCAGCCCCTGTTTCAGATCGAGGATGTGCTTGACCGTCGCGCGCGCGGTCGCCTGCTGCGCAATCTCGTCGGGATACACGCCGATCGGGTAGACGCCCGTGCGCAGCGTGCGACCAAAGGCCGTGACGGTGCCGTCGTCGTGCAGGGTCGCACCGGCGTGGCGTACCAGATAGTCGGTAAACGCCGTGCGGTCGGTTTCGGTCTGGAAGCCGACGAGGTCGTACTCGCACATCGCGCGCACCAGCGCTTCGTGCGGCGGCACGGTCATGAGGACCTGTGGCGAGGGGAACGGAATGTGCAGAAAGAAGCCGAGTCGCTGCTGTACGCCGATCTGGCGACACGCCTGCGCGAACGGCAACAGGTGGTAGTCGTGCACCCAGATCAGGTCGTCGTGCTCAAGCAGCGGTGCGAGCAGCGCGGCAAAGCGCGCGTTGACGTGGCGGTAGCCGTTGTAGTCGTCGCGCTGGTAGCGCGTGAGGTCGTCGCGGTAATGGAAGGTCGGCCACAGGGTCGCGTTCGAAAAGCCACGATAGTAGGTGTTGTAGTCGCGGCGCGTGAGCGGCACGGTCGCGAACGTGACGTTGTTGCGGTGGGCGATCTCGGGCACCGTGGCCGGCTCGGCGTCGATTTCCCCATTCCAGCCGAACCACATGCCGCCGGTATCCTTGAGTGCTTCGTACACACCGATCGCCAGTCCGCCTGCGGTCGGTTTGCCCTCGGTGATGGGGGCGACCCGATTCGATACGATGACCAAGCGACTCATGCTCCGTTCTCCTTTGAGGGTGGGGGCGGGCTGGCGGGGGGCAATGTCAGCAGCCAGGCCGTGAGGGCCTCGGGCGACGGCAGACGGTGGCGGGCACACG
>NZ_KB290538.1:15967-34977 GCF_000282835.1 Pandoraea sp. B-6
CGATCTTGATCGTGATGCCGCCCAGCGCATTCACCTCGGCAAACCCGGCCTCGTCGGTCAGGTCGTCGCCCGCGAAGAGCGGCGTTCGACCGGCGAACGGCGCCTCTTGCAGCAAGGTGGTAATGGCTCGGCCCTTGCTGACGTGGCGCGCACGCAGCTCGAAGACCAGCTTGCCGGGTTGCAGCACGAAGCGCTCGGCATGCAGTTCGGCCAGGGCGCGCATGGTGTCGCGCGCCACGCTTGCCAGTTCAGGGGCCCCACGGTAGTGCAGCGCCAGCGCGCTGCCCTTGTTCTCCAATAATAGGCCGGGGTGCTGGGCGACGAGCGCGTGCAGCGGCGCGATCATCGACGCAATTCGCTCCGCGTCGACGGCATAGCCCTCGGCGCGAACGCGTTCGCCGTCGGCATGGCGGATTTCCGCCCCGTGCAGGCCGGCGGCGGGCACGCGTAACGGGGCGAGCAGGCCGTCGATATCGTCGATGGCGCGCCCCGAGACGACGGCGATGGCGCCGCACGCGCGGTGGAACAGGCTGGCGAGAACATTGGCCGTGTCGAGCGGCAGCCTGACCGCGTCGGGACGCGGTGCGAGCGGGGCCAACGTGCCGTCGAGGTCGAAAAAGAAGGCGACCGTGGTGACATCGACGTGGCAAGTGTCGGCCGGTGTCGTGTCGCGTGTCGCGGGCGGGGAAGACGCTAGGGGTTGCATGGCACTCCGTCGCTATCGTGCCGCAGGTCGATAGGTCATCGCCGGGGCCGAGCGGCGGGCGCAGGGGAGGGCAGACGAGACGTGACGTGCGGCGGTTCGGTGGGCGGGAGCGCGGACATCCGCGCGGAAGACATCATCCTACCCCGTCAAAAACCGACAGGAAGTCGTCCGTTCAATGAAACGCTTGTCGGATGACGCCTACAAGGTTTGGAAAATTAAATTGGTATTGAATATGAGAATCGTTTGCAATAACATTCCACAATTGCCGTAAAGTAGACCATCGGGGACGGCGGCACGGCATACCTGCCGCGCATGCGCCGATTCCGGCGCTCGAATGTGCGCCGGACGATAACGATGATGAAAAGACTCTGGTTTCAGTTGCATTGGGCTTTCGGCATTACCGCCGGGCTGGTGTTGGCCGTCGTCGGTCTGACCGGCGCGCTGCTTTCTTATGACGACGCCCTGACTCGGGCCTTCAGTCCGGGCGTGATGACCGTAGCGGTGCGCGACACGGCGCCGCTGCCGATTCCCGAGTTGCTCGCGCGCGTGCATGAGGCGGCGCCCGACCGGCGCGTTCTGCTCATGACGATGACGCGCGCGCCGCAAGACGCGGTCGGCGTGCGGCTGTCCGTGGGCGATGGGCCGCGCGGCGCGACGTATTTCGTCGATCCCTACACCGGGCAGATGCTTGGCCGGTCACAGGCCGATGCCGTCTTCCGGTTCATTATGGATATTCACCGTTTCCTCACGGTGGACGGAATCGGCAAGCAGATTACGGCGGCGGCCACCATGCTGCTGTTCGTGCTGGCGCTGAGCGGCCTGTATCTGCGTTGGCCGCGACGGGTGGGTCACTGGCGAGCCTGGTTTCATATCGATCTCAAGAAGCGCGGTCGTCCATTCCTTTGGAACCTGCACGCCGTGATCGGCACGGTGGTGCTGGTGCCGTATCTGCTTTCCGCCACGACAGGCTTGTATTGGTCATACGACTGGTGGCGCGGCATGCTGTTTTCCATCGCGGGTGTGTCGCCGCCGGTGCGCAATAAGCCGGCTGCCCCGCCGACGCGGCGCGCGCACGGCGAAGGCAAGCCGGCGGTGCTACCGGATCTGGCCGCGACGACGACATCCGAGATGACCACGGCGTGGCGCAGCTTCACCGGGCACGTGCCGGACTACACCAAGGTGTCCCTGCGTCCGGCGCAGAAATCCGGTGGTCCGCTGCAGGTGACGTGGCTCGACACGTCGGCGCCGCACGAGCGGGCGTTCAACCGTCTGGAGATCGATGCGGCGTCCGGCGCGATTCGCAACGAAGACCGGTACGCTCAGAAAACCACGGGCGGCCAATGGATGGCGAGCATCTACGCGCTGCATCGCGGCAGCTTCTTTGGACCCGCGGGCGTCGTTGTCATGATGCTCTCGAGCCTGATGATGCCGGTGTTTTTCGTCACGGGCTGGATGTTGTATCTGGACCGGCGCAGGAAGCAACGCGCGCTGGCGGCATCGCGCCCGGTCGTGGCGAGGTCTGGCTCGCCGGTCGCTGCGGGGGGGACGTTCGCGGACGATGGGGTGTTGATCGGCTACGCCAGTCAGAGTGGCGTGGCGGAAGACCTTGCGTGGCAGACGGCCGGCATGCTCGAAGGCGCGGGCGTCCGGGCCCAGATCCAGCCGCTGGCGCGCATCGGTCAGGCGCAACTCGGCTCGGCCAGGCGGGCGCTGTTCATCGTCAGCACGTTCGGCGATGGCGAGCCGCCCGACAGCGCGCGCCGCTTTGCACAGCAATTGATGAATCGGGCGATGGCCTTGCCGACGTTGCGCTTCGCGATGCTCTCGTTGGGGGACAGTCATTACGACCGATTCTGCGGATTCGGCCGCAAACTCGATGGTTGGCTGCGTGCGCAGGGCGGCGTGGCGGCATTCGAGCCCATCGAAGTCGACCGTGGCGATCCGGGCGCGTGGGTGCGCTGGCAAGACCGGCTTGGCGAGTGGTTCGGCCATCCGCTGGCGGCGTCGAAGCCACACGACGGCCCCCGCTTTCAGCCGTGGACGTTGGTCGAGCGCGACCTGCTCAATCCCGGCAGCGCTGGTTTGCCGGCCTTTCACCTGGCGTTCACCCCGCCGTCGGGCGTGCAATGGATGGCGGGCGATCGGGTCGACGTGCGGCCGCGCCACTCGGTCGCACGCGTGGACACTTTCCTCTCGAGGAGTGTCTGGGCACGCGACGTGCGGGTGAGTGTCGCTGGGCGCGAGACGACGCTGGGCGACGCGTTGCGCGAACGCCTGTTGCCCGACACCGCTCCGCCGGCAGGCATCGATCTGCACGATTGGCTGGCGCGTCTGGCGCCGTTGCCCGTGCGCGAGTATTCGATTGCATCGACCTGCGACGAGGGGCGACTGATGTTGCTCGTGCGCCAGGTTCGCCATCCCGATGGCTCGCTGGGCCTGGGTTCCGGCTGGCTCACCGAGGGCGTGGCGTTGGGCGAGTCTGTGTCGATGCGGGTGCGTCCGAATCCCGGCTTTCACGGCCCGGCGGCGGGGCGCGGCATGATCCTGATCGGTAACGGCACGGGATTGGCCGGACTGCGAGCGCACCTTGCCGAACGTATCGCTAACGGACAGCGGCGCAACTGGCTGATTTTCGGTGAGCGTCACGCGGCGCACGATGATTTCCACGACGCGACGTTGTGTGCATGGCACGCGCAGGGCGGCATTGCCTGCCTCGACCGCGTGTATTCGCGTGACCAGGCGCAACGCCGCTACGTCCAGGATCGGGTGCGCGAAGCCGCACAGGACATTGCGGCCTGGGTGGCGCGCGGCGCGTCGATTTATGTGTGCGGCAGCCTCTCCGGCATGGCGCCCGCAGTGGATGCCGCGCTGGCCGACGCCATCGGAACGGACGTCCTGCTCGACCTGTCGGCGCAGGGACGCTATCGCCGCGACGTGTATTAGACGTGCCGAGGCGGTGTGCTAACGTAGTGACAGGGCCCGGTCTCGATCGGGCCCCTCGTCCGTTGGTTTCGCGTGGACTTGCCCATCGTCCATCACCGTAGGAGGGGCCATGACGGCAACGTGGCAGATCGTAGTGCATGGGCTGGTGCAGGGCGTCGGCTATCGCGCCGCGTGCGTGGACGAGGCGCGCCGGATCGGACTCCGCGGTTGGGTACGCAACCGGCGCGACGGTACGGTCGAGGCCATCGCGCAGGGGGAGCCCGATCAGCTACTCGCGTTGTGCGAATGGATGCGCGAGGGGCCGCAGCACGCGCAGGTCTCGTCGTGCGAAGTCGACAAGGCCTGGGTTGCGGATTCGCCGATCAAAGGCTTCGAGCAGCGCGCGAGCATTTGATCGGCGGTGGCGATCCTCAAGCCGCGAGCGCCAGTCTGCCCTGGGGCGTGTCGAGCGTCGCGACGGTCTCGTTGAGCGCGGGGGGCCGCGCGGCTTCGTGAGCCGACAGTCGGAACAGCGCGACCGACTCGCGCAGGCGCATGGCCTGCGTTTCCAGCGCGGCAGCCGCGGCGGAAGCCTCTTCCACGAGCGCGGCGTTCTGCTGCGTCATCTCGTCCATTTGCGTCACGGCCCGGTTGACTTGTTCGATCCCGCTCGACTGCTCCACACCGGCCGCCGAGATTTCGCCCATGATGTCGGTCACGCGTTTGACCGACTGCACGACATCCACCATCGTCGCGCCCGCGCGCTCGACCAGGCGGGTGCCCGTCTCGACGCGGTTACCCGACGCCTCGATCAAGCCCTTGATTTCCTTGGCCGCCGACGCGCTGCGCTGCGCCAACGTGCGGACCTCGCCTGCCACCACGGCAAAGCCGCGGCCCTGCTCGCCAGCGCGGGCGGCTTCGACCGCTGCGTTGAGCGCCAGGATGTTCGTCTGAAAGGCGATGCCGTCGATGACCGTCAGGATATCGGTGACTTTTTGCGACGCCGCGGCGATGTCGCGCATCGTCGTCACGACCTCCTGCACCACGTCGCCACCGCGCGACGCGGTCTCCGACGCGGTGACGGCGAGTTGGCTGGCGGCTCGGGCGTTTTCGGCATTTTGTTTGACCACGGCGGTCAGCTCTTCCATGCTCGCCGCTGTTTGCTCCAGCGACGACGCTTGCGCTTCCGTACGCTGCGAGAGGTTGGCGTTGCCTTCGGCAATCTCGTGAGCGTTCGCGTGAATGGCTTCCGTACTCTCGCGCACCGTGCCGACCGTGCTGGCGAGACCGTCGCGCATCCGGCCGAGGGCACCGAACAGTTGACCCATCTCGTTACGCGTGTGTTGCTCGACGCGCTGGCTCAGATCGCCGGCGGCCATCCGCTCGAAATGCGAGATGGCGTCGCGAATCGGACGCAGCACGGCGCGCGCGAGCATGGCGCGGCCCCACAGCGCGAGGAGCAGCGCAACGGCCAGGGTTGCCCCCAGGGTGATGCGCATGACGTTGTAGCGGTGCTGGGCCACGTCGAATCGGGCCTTTTGCCGCGCGATCTGGATCTCCTGCAACTCGCGCATGGCCGCGTCGAGCGCCGCATAGGCCGGCGGGGCGACGCGCGCCTGAATCTGATGGAACCCAGCGACATCGCCTTGTTTCAGGGCGTTGAGCGCAGGCGTGACGACCTGATCGAAAAAGGCGCGGCGCTTGGCGTCGGTTGACTTCGCCAACTCCGCTTCGTGCGCATCTTCTTTGGGACGTTTCAGATAATCGCTCCACAGAGCGTCCGACGCCGCGATGTATTGGCTGCCTCGTTTGAGGACTTTCGCCGACTCGTCCGGGTCGGCGCCCAGGCTGACGTATGAGGCATAGGCCGCCATCGCCAGGCGGTTGCGCAGCATCTGCTCTGCAGTTCCCTTGACCTCGGCCAGGGCCGGCGTGTCTTGCGTGGCCATCTCGCTCAGGGAGGCATTGCTGGACCCTAGCGCCTGGAGGCCCAGGACGCTAACGAGGACGAGTAGTGCGCCAAGCAAACCGAGGACCAGTGTCAGACTGGTCCGAATCGTAATGTTCTTATACATAGGGATCGATAGTTTGAATGCCTGGGCCGCAGAGTCAGCGCGCGCGGCCTCCCTGCCCGTCGGTGTCTCCAGAACGGGTCATAGGGATTATCGGCAGATGAGAGGCAGAACTTGAACCGTTCGGCTCGGGCGATTCCGAAAGTGCGGCGTCCACAAGAGAAGATCGGAATTTGCGCAGTCGCAAACGACTTGCAAAAGGCCAGACTTGAAGACTCTTACGGTTTCTTCAGTACGCCAAAACGCGCGAATCGTGATGCGGCGTCAACGACGCGATGAATCTCGACAAATTCAAATTCCCGCGCGGCGGCCGCGATGTCGGCGGGTTTTCCTCCGACGGGGCACACGTGGCAACGTCAAACGGGCCGGAGGGGTGGGGTAGTGATGCCCCATGGGCTGCCAGTACCTTTCGACTGGCATTGGTGCACGAATTGCGTGCTCCGTTGCAGGTGCTGCAAGGGCATCTGGATGCGCTTTGGGGCGAGGGCGGCCGCCTGGAGGATAGGCGTGACCTGGGTGACCCGCCTGTCGATGCGGGCGCGATGGCGCCAAGGGAACGACTTGGCGCCATGCGCAATATGCTCGACGTCGTTGCGAGCGCGGTGGACGACGTGCTGCACCTGGGGCAGGACGACGTCACGGAACTCCCGCTTCGCGAGGCCGCTTTCGAGGTGCGCGCGTGCCTCGACGCGGAGGTCGACGGGTTTGCTGGGGCGGCGCACACCAAAGGGCTCGTGCTCGAATGCCATATTCCCACCGAGGTGCCCGTCATGATTCAGGGAGACGCAGCCCGATTGCGCCAGATCCTGCGAACGCTGCTCGACAATGCGCTGAAATACACCGTTTGTGGCGGTGTGGCGGTCAAGGCATCGTGGCGCGCCGCTGCGGCGCACGACGCTGCCTTGACCGGGAAGCGGCGCGACGCCGGTACGGGACAACTGACGATTCACGTTTGCGACACCGGGCCCGGCATTCCGGCGGGCATGGAAAACGCCGTCTTCGCGGCATTTGCCCGTGCCGACCGCTCGGTGCCCGGCTCCGGGCTGGGATTGTGGATCGCCCAGCAATGGGCGCGGCGCATGGGGGGCGCGCTCAGCGTTGAGCCGTCGACGACCGGCGCCCGCTTTCGCTTGTCGGTACCCTTCGCCGCACCCGATGCCGTGCCTTCCTCCGGCGTAGCTCGCGCTGAGGCGTGCGAGTCGCCCGCGTCGCCAGCGACGCCAATGGCTTCGCCGCCCGCATCGGCGCCGGCGGTGCCTGTCGCACACGTTGACGTGCGTCCCGGGTTGCGGGCGCTGGTGGTGGACGACCACGTCATGAATCGCAGGATCCTCGGCGACCAGTTGTCGTCGCTCGGTTGCGTCGTCGCGCGTGCGGGTGAACTGAGCGACGCGTTGCTCCAATGGACGGCGCAAGAGGTCGATGTCGTGCTCACCGATGTGCAGCTCGGCGGTGCATGCGGCCTGACGCTGGCGAAGACGCTTCGCACATTGGCCCCGGTGCTCGGTCGCGCATCGCCCGTGGTGTTCGCGGTGACGGGGTCGGTCGTCGGCGCGCGGGCAGCACGAGACGCCGGTATCGACGGCGTGTTGACGAAGCCGGTATCGCGCCAACGGCTGGCGCAGATGCTGGCGGTGCGGTGGCCTTGCGAGGCGAGCGAGGTGAACGAGGTGAGCGAATGCGTTGCGCCGCCGAATGCGGGTGAGCGCCCGAAGGCATCGCGGCCGCCGCTGCATGACGATCCGTACGCACGTCGCTTGATGCGCGAGGAAATGGCGAAGGATCTTGCGCGCTTTCGCCGCCTGATCGCCTCACGGCGCGCGGAGGACATCGACGCGGCGCAGGCACTGCTGCATCGCATGCGCGGGGCGTGCCGCATGTTCGGCGATCCGGCGTTGACGGCGCGATGCGATCGGCTGGCCGAGAAGCTCACGGACTGCCGAATCGCGCTGGACAATCAGACGTAGCGGTAGACGGCGAGAAAGTGACAGGCCGTACCGCCGATGGCGAATAGATGCCAGACCAGATGGCCGAACTTGATATGGCCGTCGAGCGAGTAGAAAAGGGCGCCGACGGTGTAGGCAACGCCGCCGGCGTACAGCCAGTCTGCGCCAGGACCGGGGATGGCGGCGAGCACCGGACCGGCGACCAGCACGGCGATCCAGCCTAGCCCAACGTAGAGCAGGGTAGAGACGAGCGGCCGGTCGAGCAGGCCGAGTCCCTTGGCGACCAGCCCGGCAATGGCCATGGCCCATACGCCGGTCAGCAGCGGCCAGCCCCACGGGTCGTGAAGGATCTTGACGGTAAAGGGGGTGTACGTCCCGGCAATGAAGAGAAAGATGGCGCAATGATCGACACGCATGAACAGCCGTTTCGCACGGCCATCGGGCAAGCCGTGATACAGCGCGGACGCCAGATAGACGATCACCATGGTGATGGCGAACACGCCGATGCCGATCTGCTCTCCCGTGTTTGGCAACGGCGGGCGGACCGCCGTGAACAGGGCGGGCGTGGCGGCGAGGGCGGCCATGCAGGCAATGCCGTGACTCGCGCTATTGGCGAGTTCTTCGCCGCGCGTCTGTGCGCGTCCGGTCGCTTTCATGCCGCCTTCTCCTGTGTGGATCTCGCGATCACGACGGATGTGCGTCGCGCCATTTGCGAACCGCTTCCATCGTGTTGGTGACGTGTTTATCCGGATCGAGGCTCACATAGCTGTAGATCACCTTGCCGTCGGGGGCAATGACATACGAGACGCGATTGGCATAGTCGGGTTTGAGCGAAAGCACGGCGTCGTAGGCCCGCATGATGCGCTGATCCGTGTCGGCCGCCACGGCAAACTTGCTGCGGCACTCGGACACGGAGAACTTGTTGAGCGTTTCGATGTTGTCGTGCGAAACGCCGATGACCGTGGCGCCCATCGCCTTGAACTTGTCGGTGGCCTCCGCGAAGTCGTGCGCTTCGATCGTGCATCCTTCGGTGAACGCGGCCGGATAGAAGTACAACACGACGGGGCCCTTCTTCAGGGCGTCGGCCAGCGAGAACGTGAAGACCTTGCCGCCGAGCGACGCTTGGGCAGAGAAAACAGGGGCGGGCGTGCCGTTCTTCAGGGCGGCGTGCGCGGGAATGAAGCACCAGGCCGTCACCCCGACAATGGCGGCTGCGGCAGCGATTCCGAACCAACGTTTCATGCAGGACTCCTGGAGTGAATGCTTAAGCATAGAGGCTCGCGACGGCGGTGTCCAACGGGGAGGATATCCCTCCATGCCGCAGCCATCGGGGCAGGGCAGTCGGCAGTCTACTGCGGGAATCGTGACACGATTCGGTCACCGTCGTGTCATGAAGCGTGCGAGGTCGCGTCGGCAGGCTCGCCGCGATCGCGGCCGCCTTGCCTGAGCGTCGCCTACGGCGCGTTACCGCTTCTTGGCGCTCCTCACCGTTCCTCACCGCTCGTTACCGTTGCCGATCGGCAGAACCGTCGTCGACTTGATCTGCGAGAGCGCGATCATCGAGTTGACCTCCTGGACCATTGGCAATTGCGAAAGACGTTCGAAGAAGAATCGCTCATAAGCCTCGACATCGCGTGTGACGATGCGCAGCAAAAAGTCGACATTGCCCATGAGCACGTGGCATTCGAGCACTTCCGGAAAATCCTGAATGGCCTTCGAGAACTCGGGCAGCGCGTTGCGATTGTGGCCGGCCAGTTTTACGTGAGCGAACAGCATCACGTTCAATCCGACCTTCTTGCGATCGACGAGCGCAACGCGTCGTTCGATGACGCCTTCGGCATCGAGTCGGTCGATGCGACGCCAGCACTGCGATTGCGACAGTCCGATGCGCTCGCCGATTTGTGCGGCCGAGAGCGAAGCGTCTTCTTGAAGCAGTGCGAGAATTTTCTCGTCGAATTCGTCAATTTGCATGATTAATTCTCAATGTCCTGAATATTTGAATGAATCATGTGAAATCAATGGCGTTTTGTCAACGATACGCGAAGCATTTGCTGGCCGATCCCGGTAAGCTGGGTTCTCATTGGGCCTAATCGCCGCCACAATGCCTCCCGATTCGATGGATCCCGCAGGAATACACGTACCCATGAAACTTGATCTGACGTTCCCCGCTGCCGAAACCGCGACCGGCGCCGTCGCCCAGCCTGTTGCCCCGTTGTCTGCGAAGGGGGCCGAGTTGATTGCGCGGACCTTGGTCGAGATTGGCGTGGATACCGTCTTCTGCTATCCCGGTGGCGCCAACCTCGAAATGCTCGACGCGCTCTCGCGTGTGGCCATCACACTGGTACGAACAGAGCACGAACAAGGCTCGGTCTTCGGTGCGCAAGGCTATGCGCGTGCCACGGGCAAGCTCGGCGTATGTCTGGCGACCTCCGGCCCCGGCGCGACGAATCTCGTCACGGGCATTGCCGACGCCGCAAGCGATTCCGTGCCGATTCTCGCCATCACCGGCAACGTCGCCACGCATTGGCTCGGCAAGAACGCGTTTCAGGAAGTCGACATCGTCGCTATCACCCAGCCGGTGACAAAGCTCGCCCGGCAGGTCCGAGAGGCGCGGGACATTCCCGCCGCGTTGCGCGAAGCGTCCGCCTGCGCCATGGCGGGGCGGCCAGGGCCTGTCTTGCTCGATTTTCCGAAGGATATTCAACAGGCGCGTCCCGATCATCCGACCGACAAGCGTGTCACAGCGCCGGTGCCGGCGGGCATGAGCGACGAGACCGCCCAACGGATCGCGGCCTTGCTTGCCCGAAGCGAGCGCCCGGTGATCTACGCCGGGGGCGGCGTCATCGCCTCGGGGACCGGGTCGCAGCTCGTGGCACTGGCCGAAGCGCTCGATTGCCCGGTGGCGCTCACGATGATGGGGCTGGGTGCGATGCCCGACAACCATCCGTTGCTGCTCGGCCCGCTCGGCATGCATGGCGCCTACGCGGCCAACGTCGCGGTCAATGAAGCCGACCTTGTGCTGGCGCTCGGCGTGCGTTTCGACGACCGGGTGATCGGCGATCCGGCCTCGTTCGCGCGGCATGCCACGATCGTCCATATCGATGTCGACGCCGCCGAAATCGGTAAGAACAAGCCCGTCGCGCTCGGCGTGCATGCGGATCTGCGCGACGCCTTCGCCGGCCTGCTGGCGCACGCGTCGCGCCGCAACGTGCCGGATTGGCACGCCTACTTGCGCGAGCGGTGTGAGGCGCATCCGCTGCGGGCGCTCCGGCAGGAGGGCGCAGCGGATGCGGTCAATGAGGCCGACTCTGTGGGCGCGCTGACGGGCGTCGCTGTCATCACGGCACTCGCGGCGCTTCTGCCGCCGCAAGCGGTCGTGACCACGGGCGTCGGACAGCACCAGATGTGGGCGATGCAGCACCTGCGACTTCGCCAGCCGCGCACGTTCCTGTCGAGCGCGGGGTTCGGCACGATGGGCTTCGGCTTGCCGGCAGCGATCGGTGCCAAAGTGGCGTTGCCGGACGTCCCGGTCATCGACATCGACGGCGACGGCAGTCTGAACATGTCCGTCAACGAACTGTCGACCTGCCGCCGCTATGGGCTGGGCGTCAAGGTGCTGGTCATCAACAACCAGTGGCTGGGCATGGTCCGCCAATGGCAGGACATGATCTACGCACGCAATCGCGTCGCGTCATCGCTTGTCGACCCGAACGCGCCGGACGGGGCCGGCGACGGGCGTCCGTATCCGGACTTCGTCACCATTGCCGCGGGGTATGGGGTGGCGGGCGCCCGTGTGACCCGGGCAGACGCGTTGCCCGCCGCCCTCGCCCGCATGCTCGAAGACCCGAGCGAGCCGTATCTGCTGGACGTCCTCGTCGCCCGCGAGGACGACGTTTATCCGATGATTCCCGCAGGCAAGTCGTATCGCGATATGGTCTTCGGTCCCGGCCAGACGGCAGGCCCCATCGCGGCGGGGGCGTTCTGACGCACGGGCCCGGCAGACGAGGCGCGACCGTGCGGGCGGGCACTGGCGCGTGCCAACCCTGCATTTGCATTCTCATTTGGCGGGAATTGGATCGCGCGTCGCGAGATCGCAACGTCCTAAACCGAGGCGATGGCTTTTTTTCATTTCGGTGACGGTGCGGAGTATCATTGCGCTCTTTCAAGAATTCTCGCCAAGGAAATCAACATGTTGACGAAGCGCCTCGTGCTGGCCGCCGCCTGCTTTCTGACGACCTTCGCCGCGTTGCCGGCAGCGCAGGCCGCCGATCCCACGTACACGGTGGGCGCAGGCGGTACGTATCGCCCGTTCGAGTTCGAAACGCCGCAGAAGGAGCTGGCCGGGTTCGACGTCGACATCATCAAAGCCATCGGCAAGGCCGGCGGGTTCAATGTGAAGCTGGTCAGCACGCCGTGGGAAGGCATCTTCGCCACGCTCGACCAGGGCGATCGCGACATCATCATTTCGGGCATCACCATTACCGACAAGCGTCGTGAAATGGTGGACTTCTCGGCCCCATATTTCCCGGCCGATCAGGTCATCATCACCTCGCCGGGCGCCAAGGTCGCGGGTCTGGCCGATCTGAAGAAGCTTCAGGTGGGGGTGGTCAACTCGAGCACCGGCGACATTTCCGTGTCGGAAGAACTGGGCCGCACGAGCACCGCGATCCGCCGCTTCGACAATACGCCGCTGATGCTCGAAGAGCTGTATCGCGGGGGTGTTGACGCCGCCGTGGGCGACGTGGGCGTCATCAAGTTCTACATCAAGAGCCATCCGGAAAAGCCGTTCAAGCTGGTCTACGACAGCAAGTTCAAGCGCCAGTACTTCGGCATCGCCGTGAAGAAGGGCAATAAGGTCGCGCTCGACAAGATCAACACCGGTCTGAAGAAGATCGTGGCCGACGGCACCTACGCCAAGATCTACAAGCAGTGGTTCGACGCCGATGTGCCGTCGCTGCCGCAACAGTAAGCAACGCGTGTAAGATTCGCGCCACGCTCGCCAGAGACCTGGCCACTCGCGGCCCGTGAGCTGATCGTCGACTTCCGACGTCAACCCCCGGGCCGCGAGCGTTTTTCTGCCGGCCCGCCGGTTCGTTTCATTTCGTGAGAAAGGTGCTTCATGGGTGGGTTCCAGTGGAACATCATCAGCGAATACATGCCCCTGTTCGTCGAGGGCACGCTGATGACGCTCAAGTGCACGGTGATCTGCGTGATCGCCGGCACGTTACTTGGGCTCGTGCTGGGCGTCGGCCGACTGGCCGAAGCGCGTCACGGCTTCTATAAGTATTTCCTGCGCTACGCGGTGCAATACCCGGTGCGCTTCTACGTCAGTTTTTTCCGCGGCACGCCGCTGTTCGTGCAGATCCTGCTGATTCACTTCGCGCTGATGCCGGTGCTGATCAACCCCTCGGAAGGGTTGCTCGTGAGTGGCGACCTCGCGCGGGAAATCCGTTCGCAATACGGCGCCTTCATGTCGGCGGTGCTGGCCATCTCGCTGAACGCGGGGGCCTACGTGTCCGAAATTTTCCGCGCCGGGATTCAGTCGATCGATCGTGGGCAGGCGGAAGCGGCGCGCTCGCTGGGCATGACCTATATGCAGACGCTGCGCAAGGTGGTGCTGCCGCAGGCCTTTCGCCGCATGCTGCCGCCGCTGGGCAACAACGCCATTGCGATCGTGAAGGATTCGTCGTTGGCGTCGGCCATCGGTCTGGCGGAACTGGCGTATGCCGCGCGCACAGTATCGGGGGCATACGCTCGCTACTGGGAGCCGTATCTGACGATTTCGCTCATCTACTGGGTGATCACGCTGGTGCTGTCGGCATTTGTTCAACATCTGGAATCGAGGTACGGCAAAGGTGATCGTCGTCAATAACCTGCAGAAGCAGTACGGCGAGGCGCACGTACTGCGCGGCATTTCGTGCCGCATCGAAGAGAGCGAGGTCGTGTGTGTGATCGGGCCGTCGGGCTCGGGCAAGAGCACGTTCCTGCGCTGCCTGAACGGCCTGGAAGACGTGAGCGGCGGTGAAGTGCTCGTCAACGGTTTTCACGTGGAAGACCCGAAGACGGACATGAACGCCATGCGCGCGAGCGTGGGCATGGTGTTTCAGCGTTTTAACCTGTTTCCGCACATGACGGTGCTCGAGAACCTGATCCTCGCGCCGATGCAGGTCAACGGCATCAAGCGTGGCGAGGCCGTGACCATCGCCGAGCAACTGCTGCGCAAGGTCGGTCTGATCGACAAGATCGATGCGTTCCCGAACCAGCTCTCCGGCGGTCAGCAGCAGCGCGTGGCGATTGCCCGCGCGCTCGCGATGCAGCCCAAGGTCATGCTCTTCGACGAGCCGACCTCGGCGCTTGATCCGGAGCTGGTGGGCGAAGTGCTCGAAGTCATGAAGTCGCTGGCCGACGAAGGCATGACGATGGTCGTTGTGACCCACGAAATGGGGTTTGCCCGTGAAGTCTCCGACCGCGTCCTGTTCATCGATCAGGGCGTGATCATGGAAGAAGGCAAGCCGGAGCAGATTTTCTCGGCCCCGAAGCACGAGCGCACGCGCGAATTCTTGCGCAAAGTCCTGTAGTTCTCACGATGGCGAGGCCCGCGGAGGTATATCCGAGGGCCGCATCTGATTACAATGCGAGGGTACGCGCGCCAAGTGCCATTGCCGTCCGGCATTGGCGCGCCGCCGGCCCCCTGAGCCCCCAGCCAGGTTCTTTTCACAGGGCAGTGACCTTTGTCCAGGCCTGCCCCGCAATCGACGATTGCACTCCGATTTCACGAGGTAGTCATGAGCCAGCCAATCGCTGTGACCCGCCAGACGTTCGACGACGTGATGGTGCCCAATTACGCTCCTGCCCAGATGGTGCCCGTGCGCGGCGAAGGCTCGCGCATATGGGACCAGCAGGGTCGCGAGTATGTCGATTTCACCGGCGGCATCGCGGTCAATGCGCTTGGCCACGCCAACCCCGAACTGGTGAAGGTCATCGAAGCGCAGGCGCGCAAGGTCTGGCACATCGGCAACGGCTACACCAACGAGCCGGTGCTGCGTCTGGCCACGGCTCTGACCGACGCCACGTTCGCCGACAAGGCGTTCTTCTGCAATTCGGGCCTTGAAGCCAACGAAGCGGCACTCAAGCTCGCGCGCCGCTACGCCTACGACCATGCGGCCGAGCGCGGCGGCAAGGAAAAGAGCGAGATCATTTCGTTCTACAACTCGTTCCACGGCCGCTCGCTCTTCACCGTGAGCGTTGGCGGTCAGGCGAAATACACCGAAGGGTTCGGCCCGATCCCGGCCGGCATCATGCACCTGCCGTACAACGACCTGGCGACCGTCGAGGCGACCATTTCGGACGCTACGGCGGCGGTCATCGTCGAGCCGGTGCAAGGCGAGGGCGGCGTGCTGCCCGCCGATCCGGAATTCTTGCAGGGCCTGCGCGCGCTGTGCGACAAGCACAACGCCTTGCTGATTTTCGATGAAGTGCAGACGGGCGTCGGCCGCACCGGCACGCTGTACGCGTATGAGCAATACGGCGTGACGCCGGATATTCTGACCACCGCCAAGGCACTGGGCAATGGGTATCCGATTGGCGGCATGCTCACCACGAACAAGATCGCCGCGAGCTTCTCGCCCGGCACGCATGGCTGCACGTACGGCGGTAATCCGCTTGCCACGGCCATCGCCGGGCGTGTGCTGGAACTGATCAACACGGCGGAGACGCTCAACGGCGTGAAGGCGCGTCACGATCATTTCATCAAGGGCATCGAGGCGATCAACGCGCGTCATGGCGTGTTCGACCACGTGCGCGGCATGGGGCTGTTGATCGGCGCGGTGCTCAAGCCGGCATTCGCTGGGCGCGCGAAGGACATCGTGGCGGAATCCGAAAAGCACGGTTTGATGGTGCTTGTGGCCGGGGGCGACGTGGTGCGCTTTGCGCCGTCGCTGAACATTCCGTTCGCCGATATCGACGCCGGTCTCGCGTCGCTGGAGAAGGCGGTCGCGGTCGTGGCGGCGACGGTGAAGACGATCTGATCGCACCGGCCGACGTCACGACCTGACGGTATGCAGGACTTCGGGCCGGACCGACGGATGACGTCGCTCCGGCCGTTGTTTTACTCAATTCGCGGAAGGTGCTCATGACCCGTCAATCGACCATGGCGACGCCCCCGGCCGCCGACACGGACTCGCCCGACGCGGCAGCGACGACCTCGCTGCGCGTCGTGCGCCTGGCGCGTCGCGGCGATCTTCCCGCGCTGTTGAAGCTGGCGGCGCAGGCTGGCCCCGGCATGACGTCATTCAAGCCTGATGAAGCGGCGCTCGAGGCGCGCCTGGCCCGCGTTGCCGCTACCTTGGCGGGGCAAGCCCCCACGGCAGAGCAAGGGTATCTGTTCGTGATGGAAGACGTCACCTCCGGCGAGATCGCCGGCGTGTGCGGTCTGGAGGCCGCAGTCGGGCTGGAGCAACCGTTCTATACGTATCGCAAGGATACGATCGTGCATGCGAGTCGCGAGCTGAACGTCTGGTCGCGAATGCTGACGCTCTCGCTCTCGAACGACCTCACCGGTTATAGCGAACTGTGCTCGTTGCTGCTCGATCCTTCGTGGCGCGGACATGGCAATGGCGCACTGCTCTCGAAGGCGCGTTTTCTGTTCATGGCGCAGTTCCCCGAGCGTTTCGGTCCGCATGTGTGTGCCGAGCTGCGCGGTTTTTTCGACGACAACGGGCAGAGTCCGTTCTGGCAGTCGCTCGGGCAACATTTCTTCAAGATCGATTTCGATCAGGCGGATTACCTCACCTCGATCGGCAAGAAGTCGTTTGTGGCCGAGTTGATGCCGAAGTACCCCATCTACGTCGACTTCCTCTCCCCGCCGGCGCAGGCCGCCATCGGGGTCACGCATCGCGATACGCTTCCGGCGCGCCGGTTGCTGGAACAGGAGGGCATGCGCTCCGGGGCACATGTCGACATCTTCGACAGCGGCCCGGTACTCGAAGCGCGCGTGGCCGACTTGCGCGCCGCACGCGACAGCCGTTATCTCAGCGTGACCCTCACGGGCACGGCCGGTCAGGACGAGGGGGCGGCGCCGGCCGTCCCCAACGCGGAACCCTACCTCGTGGCGTGCCTCGGGCTGGACGGCTTTCGCGCCACGCTCGTCACGGGGCGTCCCGAGCGACGCGCGTTCGCGCTCAGCCCGCTCGCGGCGCAGGCGCTGGGTGTGAAGCAGGGCGACCGCATTCAGGTGCTGCCGCTCAAGCCGCCGCGCGCCGACGCGATCTGATCGTGCGCCGACGGCGGTTCGCCGCCGTCTCAGAATTGAATCGTTGCTGTCACCGTGTCCGTGTAGACGCCGGGGGCCGGTGTCGATTGCGACGGCACGCGCGCGTAGATCGGAATGAACTGAACGAGGCCGGTGCCGATGCCGGTCAGTGGCGACGTGCCCGATGAGCCATCCCCCCAGATCGTGGCGTAACCACTGTCCAAGTAGAGTTGATAGGCGACGTTGGCGCCGGTCTCGCCAGCCATCAGGCGCGACGTGACCGTGCCCAGCAGCCCGCCGGACAGGCTGACGCGATACGCGTCGTTTTGCGTGCATTGCACCATAAGCTGGCCCGCACCGGTCACCGGGCGGTCGAGCGCCGTTTGCGTGGCGAACGTGATGTTCGTCGCGGCGATCGTGCAGTTGTTGATGACGCTCACGTTCACGGTGAACGGCGTGCCCGGCACGGCGGTCATGGCGCTGCCGCAGTCCGGGACGGGCGACAGCGGGCCGTAGGGCGCATAGTGCAGGCTCGTGTCGGCCGACGTGAATGTCCGCGTGTAGACCGTGTTGCCGTTGCCGGACGTGGGCACCGTGGTCTGCGCCGCTGCGATTCTCCCGTAGACATTGACGTTCTGTGTCACCGTCCCGCCCAGAAGGTTGCGGGTCATCGTGAACGCGATCGCCTGACTCGGACCGCCTCCCCATGGGTTGGCGAATGAAGGATCGACATAGAGACCGAAATTGATGGTATCGCCCGCGTTCGTCAGCGCAAGGGGCTGACTCGCATTCAGTGCGAGACACACCTTGACGTTGGCGCTGCCGCCGAGCAACGGCCACGTGCACGAAATGGGCACCGTGCCCGTTGCCGAGAGCGCGGCGCCGGAGATCGGACTGAAGGCCGCGAACGCGAGCGTCGGTGCCCCCACCGAACAAGTCTGCGCCTGCGCGTACGCGCACAGGAATGCGACACCGGCGGCCGCGATCGGGCGCCGCCGCGTCGGCAGGGTCCCGGTGGGAGGGGTCATGACGGATCCTCCTGTCCCCAGCGGACGGGGACGGGGCCAAAGGGCGCCGGGCGCTCGTTGGCGAGCGTGCCGAATGCGACGCAGGCCAGCGGACCGATGCGGGCGATGCGGCCTTCGGCGGGCGCGGCCCATTCGAACGAGACGCGGCAGCGCTGCCCAGCGTCTCGGGACTCCAGGGTGTTGATCGGCGCAAGGGCATCGACAAAGACGTCCCCGTCATAGCCGACCACCGTCGCGACGCCGCTCTGCACATGGCGCACCGCCGTCCCGGGGCGCAGCGGCTGGCCCGTGGCGCCTGTGAGGGTGACAAGCGCCGCACGATAGCGCCGCACCGGGAAACGCACCAGCACGCCGCTTCCCGCCTGAGGCGCAATGCGGCGCTCGGTCGTCAGCACTTCCATATCGACCGGTAGCTGCATGGGGTCGATGCCGATGCGCGCGGCTTCGAAGCCATTCAGATCCGGCACGAAATAGTAGCCGCGCGAATCGGTGCGGCCGATGGGCACCGATTCGCGCAGCACCGGCACGTCGACCTGTCGATCGGCGCTCACGAGGGCGAACGCATCGTAGGTGCGCCGTGTCGCGTGCACGCTGTTGTCCATGACGACCAGCGCGCCGGTCATGCCGAGGGCGGTGCCGGTACGTCGTCCCACCTGTTGCGCGAGGGCGGAGATCTGGCCGTGTCGCCCGAGATACTGCAATTCGCCTTGCACGGTGCGTTGCGAGAAGGCGCGTCCGCCAATGACCTGCCAACCCCAGCCACCACTGTAGTCCGGGGCACGGCTGGCACCCACCGATGCCTGCGTCTGCCCGTCCTGCTGGTTGAACGACACGCTACCCAGCGCACCGCCGCCGAGCAACACGCTCAGCATGGCAAACACCCCATGGACGCGGTGGCGAGCGAAGTCGCGATATCCGCCGACGGAGAACATGCCGCGCGTGCCCGCCGGCAGTGCGAGGCTGGCCGACAGCACGCGGGTGGCCGGCTGGCCCGGCACGCGCTGTGAAAACCAGGCAAGCGAGGCCGTGCGGCTGCGTCCGAACGGCACGGACACACTCACGCGGTCGCTGGCGCGTGGCGCGGGC
>NZ_KB290539.1:0-1504 GCF_000282835.1 Pandoraea sp. B-6
CGGCGCTCTGGCCGAGCAGCCGCTGCCCGCGCTGCGCTCGGAAGTACGCCAGCGCATCGTCTTCGCAGACAGCGTGGCCGCCGGCCGGCTTGCCCGCGAGCTGGCGCCCGACAGCGCCGCCGCCCGCGAAATCACCGCGCTGGTGGACGAACTGCTGCGGTGGCCATCATGACCACAAAGCCGTCACTCGGCAGCAAACGCGCAGCCAAGCGCGTGGGCATTGGCGCGCGCCCGCCCACGAATCCGCACGCCGAAGCGTGGATTCGCCAAGGTGACGTCGATGCGCTGGGCAAAGGCGACCTCTACACGGCTCGTCTGACCCTCGACATCACGCCCGCCATGCGGGCGCGCATCAAGGTATCGGCCTTCACGCAAGGCGTGACGGTGGCCGAACTGCTGCGCGGCCTGCTGGAGCGCGAGTTTCCAGAACACCGCAGGGAGAACACACCATGATCGCATCCGCTTTGCCTGCCGCTGGTGCGGCCACGGCTGTACCAGCGCCACCATTCCCAGCACACGCGGCGCGGCCTATTTCAACGCCGCTAACGCGCGTTTCGCTGGCCTTCCTGGAGCACCGTTTCAAGCTCTATCTGCGCTTCGGCGAACCCGCGCGCACGCACCGGTTCGACCGCTGGCGCAGTCTCGCCGTGTTCCTGCCGAACGCCGTTTTCTGCCGCATTCGCTGGCAGGCCAACGACTACGGCACCGTGCGCTGGCAGCTCATGGTGATGCAGGCTTGCACGCCGCTAGATGAGGAGCAGCGCATCCCCGGCGTGCAGCCGGGCGCGCGCTTGCTGTTGCACGCCGAAGGTGAGCAATCGGTGCGCGCCGTGCTGGAGCGTATCGACGCCATCGAGGCGCTGGGCATCGCGCCCGCTGCCGTTTCGCCCGCGTACTGGCGCACGCTCGCCAACCGGCTCGCTGCGCGCCTGCCGCTGCCCGAATACACCGCCGAGCGGCACTCCGCCTGGCTCATCGGGAGGGCGCTGCCATGACCGCCGTTTCGACTACCGGCACCGCACCGCGTCCTCGCTTGCGCCTGCGCGCTCGCATCGTGCTGGCGGGCCTGTCCGCCTGCGGCCTCGCTGCGCTGGCCTGGGCGTCCTTCGTGCATCCACTGCCGCGCCTGACCTACAACCCGTCCGACAGCGTGGCAGTCGGCTGGTATCGCGTCGATCCGCTTGACCATCGCGCTAGCCCGCTGTCACGTCGGTTATCCGTGGGCACCATCGTGCTGGTTCCGCTGCCGGCCGAGGCTGCCGCGCTCGCTGCGCAGCGCGGCTACCTGCCGACACGCATTCCCCTGCTCAAGCGAGTGGGCGCAGTGGCGCCGCAAGAGGTGTGCATCGTCGGCGGCAGCGTTCGCATCGACGGCGTGCCTTCGGCCGCCGTGCTGTCTGCGGATCGCTGGGGCCGGCCGCTGCCATCCTGGCAGCAGTGCCGCCGCCTTCGGCCCGGCGAGCTGTTCCTGCTCAGCGTCACCAATCCGGCGTCGTTCGACAGC
>NZ_KB290539.1:1514-30048 GCF_000282835.1 Pandoraea sp. B-6
CCGGTCAGCGCAGCTGCCGTGATCGGCGTTGCGCGTCCGGTCTGGCTGGAGTCGCGCCCATGATGGCCGCCGATTCGCTGCACGCTGCCGTGCATCTCATCGTGCCATCGGGCGTGTCGTGCTGCTGGCCGTCGCTGTGTCGTTGCGCGTGCAGTGCGAGCGCATCCGCGCCGCACTTCGCGCTGCCTTCGGCGCAGCCATCCAACGTGCAGGCGTCTTGCCTCGAACGCGCCCGGCCAGTGGCCGTGTTTGCGTTCGCCGGCGCGCTGGCTGCTCGTGCAGCAGCGCCGCCGGGCCGCCGCTGCCCGGAGCGTCAGCGAGGGGCAAAGGCGGAAGGCAAGATTGAAGGGCGCGGCACCACGGCGCGCGCAAAGCCAGTCTGCACGTGGGTTGGGGGCGGCACTCGCCACAAGGTGGCTTCGTGCCGCCAGCAGCCCCAAGGCCTTGCGGGCATTGGGAATACCGTGTGCCGCATGCGCTCGGGCGCGATGGGCTTGGTGGGGACTGCATCATGAGCCAGCGCGGAAATCCCGGTGACGATGACCGTTTTCGCGTGCGGCCCAGCAAGCCCAGGCAGCGCGGCGACACCTTCATTGCCCAGGTGCTGCGCCAGACGAGCAAGGCCGCTGGCGTCTCTGGCCGGGGGCGCAAGACCACCGGCAAGCCCCCCGGTTCGCGCCTGGGGCGCGGTCATGTCGCAGCCCGCTTCACGGGCCAGTCGTTGACGGCGCTTTCTCGCCGGGCCACGGTCAAGGTGCGGCTGGTGTATTTGCAGCAGGCCAGCGGCCGCTCCACCGTGCAGCACCTGCGCTACATCGAGCGCGAAGGCGTGGACCGCCAGGGTGGACAGGGCCGTGCCTATGGCGCCATCACCGACGAGGCGGACACGGCCGCCTTCGAGGAGCGTGGCAAGGGCGACCGCCACCAGTTCCGCTTCATCGTCTCGCCCGAGGATGCGGAGCAGCTCGAAGACCTGCGCACCTACACCCGGCACCTGATGCAGCGCATGGAGGCCGACCTGGGCACCCGCCTGGATTGGGTGGCGGTCGATCACTGGAATACCGACAACCCGCACACCCATGTCGTGCTGTGCGGCAAGGACGACACTGGCAAGGATCTCATCATTTCGCAGGAGTACATCACCCGCGGCATGCGCGAGCGGGCGATGGAACTGGCCACCGAATGGCTGGGGCCGCGCACCGAGCTGGAGATCCAGCGCACCCTAGCCCGCGAAGTGGAACAGGAGCGGTGGACGAGCCTGGATCGCACCCTCCAGCGCGAGGCGGTGGACGGCCTGGTGAAGGTCGAGCGCTTCAACGAACCCAAACTGCAACGCCAGCGTCTGCTGCTGGTCGGGCGCTTGCAGCGGCTTCAACGCATGGGGCTTGCCACGCAGACCCAGCCCGGCACTTGGGCCGTGCATGCCGATGCCGAGAAAACCTTGCGGGCCATGGGAGAACGTGGCGACATCATCCGCACCATGCAGCGCGCGATGGGCGGCAAGCAGCGTGACCTGGCCGTGTTCCAACCGGGCGAGGATGGACACTCCATCATCGGCCGCGTGGCGGGCAAAGGACTGGCCGACGAACTGTACGACCGGGGCTATCTGGTGGTCGATGGCATCGACGGCAAGGCCCACTATGTGGCGCTGCCGCCCAGGACGGAACTGGAGCAGTACCCCATGAGCGCAGTGGTCGAGGTGAAAGGCTCCGCCGAGGTGCGCGCAGCGGACAAGACCATCACCGCGCTGGCGACCAATGGGCTGTACCGCACCGACCATCACTTGGCCATTGCACAAGGCCAGGCCAAGGATGGCCGCGACCCGCATGAAGTGGTTGCGGCCCATGTCCGCCGCCTTGAAGCCCTGCGCCGAGCGGGCATCGTGGAGCGCGTCGCTGAGGGACTATGGAAGGTGCCCGGTGACTTGCCTGAGCGTGGCCGCCAGTACGACGCGCAGCGCCTGGGCGGCGTGGCCGTGGAGCTGAAATCGCACCTGCCCATCGAGCGGCAGGCCCGCGTGATCGGTGCCACCTGGCTGGATCAGCAGTTGATCGGCGGCGGCTCCGGTCTGGGTGACCTGGGCTTTGGCGGCGAGGCCAAGCAGGCGCTACAGCAGCGCGCCGATTTCCTGGCCGAACAGGGACTGGCCGAGCGGCGCGGCCAGCGCGTGATCCTGGCGCGCAATCTGCTGGGCGCGTTGCGCAATCGGGAAGTGGCGCAGGCCGCGAAGGACATTGCCGCTGATACGGGCTTGGAGCATCGTCCGGTAGCTGAGGGGCAGCGCGTGGCGGGTATCTACCGCCGCAGCCTCATGCTGGCCAGCGGGCGCTACGCGATGCTGGATGACGGTATGGGGTTCAGCCTGGTGCCGTGGAAGCCGGTCATCGAACAACGACTCGGCATGCTGATTTCTGCACAGATACATGGTGGCACTGTATCCTGGCAAATCCGACGCCAGTTGGGTTTATCCATTACCTGACGCCAACGGCAATTGAACTCCACCAACTGGATGCGTCTACAACCGTTCAGCGTCCGGTAAACTGAGGCACTCGCTTTGCGACGAACGCGTGGACCGCTTCCAGCGAATCCGTGGTTTTCGAGGCCCGATTCATTTCGGCCGCCTCTAACCTCAATGAGGTCACCAGACCGCTCTCGAAGGCAGCAAGTTGCAGGCGCTTGGCGCCCGCATAACCATGCGTAGGACCGGTCGAGAATTGCACCGTCATGCGCTGCGCTTCGTCCAGCAGGCTCTCGCCCGGAACTACTTTCTCGACCAATCCCCAGGCCAAGGCTTCATCCGAACCGACCACGCGGTTGGTCAGGATCATGTCGCGTGCGCGTCGTCCGCCCACTGCGCGCGGCAGGAGCCAGCTGATGCCGAAATCCCCCGCGTATCCAAGGCCGGTGTGGGCCGCCACGAATTTCGTCCCACTTGCGGCAATCAGGTAGTCAGAGGCCAATGCTAGTCCGAGGCCGCCTCCAGCGACCGCGCCTTGTACGGCGCAGACCACCGGGAATGGCAGGCTGGCGAATTGAGGAATCATGCGTTCGACCACCCTCAATTCGTCATCGACCAAGGTAGACAACGCTTCGCCTGCTGCCGCCATTTCGTCGATGTCGCCGCCGCAACTGAACATCCGGCCCTCGCCGCGCAGCAGCAAAGCGCGAATCGAGCCGTCACGTTCGACGTCTGCAATGACGCCAGCTAGCACGTTGACGACAGACGTGCTCAGCGCATTCTTTTTCTGAGGCGCATTGAGTGTGATGGTCGCAACAGCACCATGCTTTTCGAGAATGACAGAATTTTCGGACATGACGCTTCCTGATGGGCCAAGATTTCAGGCGTCAGCGCGGCGCCATGCGAATAGCGCCATCCACCCGAATGGACTCGGCGTTCATGTAGCCGCAGGTGACGAGAAACTCGACGGCCTGCGCGAATTCATCGGGATCGCCCAAACGCTTGGGAAAGGGCACGCTGGCCGCCAGCGCCTGCTTGACGTTGTCCGGCAGGCCCAGCAGCAATGGTGTTCCGAAGATCCCCGGCATGATGGTGTTGACCCGGATCCCTTCGTCCATCATGTCGCGCGCAATCGGCAAGGCCATGCCCACGATGGCAGCCTTACTGGCAGCATAGCTGGCCTGGCCAACCTGGCCATCCTGTGCGGCGGCCGACGCAGTGTTGACGATGGCGCCGCGGTCGCCATCGGCCAGCGGCGCGAGCGTCAACATGCCCGCGGCTGACTTGGCGATGCAGCGGAAGGTGCCCACTAGGTTGATCTGAATGATGCGATTGAAACGATCTGTTGGGCATGGGCGGATTTCGCCGGTTTTCTTGTCGCGGCTGACCGTCTTGACGGCATCGGCAGTACCGGCGCAGTTGACCAGAATGCGTTCCTGTCCAATGGCCGCGCGGGCCTTGGCGAAGGCGGCGTCCACTTGCTCCTCGGACGTCACGTCCACGTTGCAGTAAACACCGTCAAGTTCGCTGGCCAACGCCTGGCCGATGGCTTCGTTCATGTCAAAGATGGCGACTTTGACACCATGGCTGGCCAAGCGCCTGGCCGTGGCAGCTCCTAGGCCGGAAGCGCCCCCGGTGATGACGGCGGAGATGTCGGAATTGAGTTGCATGATTTTTGCTCGATGGATGAGAGACAGGCGCTATTGGCCCGTGAAGTGGGGGAGGCGCTTGCCGAGGAATGCGGCTTGCCCCTCCAGGTTGTCGGCCGAATGCAAAGCGACGAGGAAATTACGCTTCTCATGCTCCAGGCCTTGCGCGAGCGGAGTTTCAAAGCTGGCCAGTGCCGCATCTTTCGCCAGTGCCACGGCCAGCGGCGAATTGGATGCAATCCGGTTGGCCATCGCCAACGCCGTCGGCAGGGCCTGGCCGTCAGCCGTCACCTCGGCGACCATGCCCGCATCGCAGGCTTTGCGGGCGTCGATGAAATCGCCGGTCAGCAGCAGGGCCATAGCCTTGGACTTGCCGATGGCATGGATCAGACGCTGGGTGCCCCCGGCCCCGGGAATGGCGCCCAGCTTGACTTCAGGCACGCCGAACTTGGTGGACTCGCCAGCGATAGCAATGTCACAGGCCAACGCCAGTTCCGTGCCGCCGCCCAGCGCGAGCTTTTCCACGGCTGCGATGACGGGCTTAGGGAAGCGCTCCAGTTCCGCCCAGAAGTGGCCACCTGCCGCCGCACGGTCGCCCAGCAGCGGTTCGGCGCGCAGAGAGTCGAAGGCCGTGATGTCGGCCCCTGCACAAAACACGCCCTCGGCGCCGGTGATGATGACCGCGCGTACGGCATCGTCGTCGCGCAGTTGCACGAGCTGTGCACGCAGGCCATCGAATACTGCGCGGTTCAAGCTGTTCTTCGCGCGCGGGCGGTTGATGATCAAGGTGACGATGGCGCCTTCGCGGCTGACGAGCACTTCGCTGGCTTCGCTCATGGTGGCCTCGTTCATGCCAGGCGCTCGATGATGGTGGTGTTGGCCGTGCCCGAAGCCTCGCAGATGGTCTGCAAGCCATAGCGGCCGCCTCGGCGCTCCAGCTCGCACAGCAGGTCGGTGAGCATGCGCGCGCCAGTGGAGCCCAGCGGATGGCCGATGGCCACCGAGCCGCCATTGACGTTGAGGCGGTCGTCCGGAATGCCGAATTCCTGCTGGAACATCAGCGGCACGCCGCCGAATGCCTCATTGACTTCAAACAGGTCGATGTCGGCCGGGGTCAGCCCCGATTCCTTCAACGCCTTGCGGGTGGCATCGAGCACAGCAGTGAACTGGATGACAGGGTCGGCTGCCGCCACTGCGGTGCTGACGAAGCGCGCACGCGGCTTCAGGCCGTGCTGCTGGGCGTAGGCGCGGCTGGCGATCAGCAGCGCGGCGGCGCCGTCGCTGATCTGCGAGGAGTTAGCAGCCGTTGTAGCGCCGTCTGCGGCAAACACGGGCTTAAGCGTAGCCATCTTCTCGGGGTTGGGGTCGGCGCGCATGCCCTCGTCGGCGGTGACGAGCGGGCTGTCTGGGTCGGTCGGATCCTCATGCAGCCGCACGAGTTGGTCTTGGACACGACCAGCCCGCGAAGCCTCAATGGCGCGCCGATGGCTGCGCACGGCGAAGGCGTCCAGCGCCTCGCGCGTGAGGCCGAAGCGCTTGTTCATCAACTCCGACGAAGCGCCTTGCGGTATCAGCGGGTTGCCCTGGTAGCGCGCCAGCTCACGCGGGCTGTATTGCGCGCCGAGCGGCGCGCCGGGCTTGAATGACGGCGGCATGGGCGCCTGCGACATCGACTCTACCCCGGCGCCGATGGCCAGTTGGTAGGCGCCCGCTTGAATACCGTGCACGACAAAGCTCACCGCCTGCTGGCCGGAGCCGCATTGCCGGTCGACCGTCACCGCCGGGACGGATTCTGGCAGCCCCGCCGCCAGCACGGCATGCCGGCCCAGATTGCCGTGCTGCTGGTCCCACTGCAGCACGCAACCGACGATCACATCGTCCAGATCGGCGGGGTTGATGCCGGAGCGCTCGACCAGCTGACGCAGCGTCTCACCCAGCAGATCAACGGGGTGCCATTTCTGCAAGCGCCCGCCGCGCTTGCCCACGGGGGTGCGCAGCGCACCGACGATGACGGGTTCATGGTCATTCATGTTGTTTTCCTGTAGCAAAAGGTTGGCTCACTCGGCGTAGCGGTCCGCATGCTCAACGCGTATGCGCTTCTTGTCGAGCTTGCCGACGCTGGTCTTGGGGATGGCTTCGACGAACAGAACCTGGTCCGGCAACTGCCACTTGGCGAACGCGCTGCTCAGGTGTTCCTGCAGTTGTTCCTGGGTCGCCTGCTGACCGGGCTTCAGCACCACCAGGGCCAGCGGCCGTTCCTGCCACTTAGCATGCGGAATGCCGACCACTGCGGCGTCACGCACAGCCGGATGGCCCATGAGCAGGTTCTCCATGTCAATGGATGAGATCCATTCACCGCCGCTCTTGATCACGTCCTTGATGCGGTCGGTAACCTTGAGGTAGCCGTTCTCGTCCACCGTGCCGACATCGCCCGAGCGCCACCAGCCGCCCTCCAGGAAGCGGTCGCCTGAATCCGGCATGTCGTGATAGCTGGTCGTGATCCAGGGGCCGCGCAGGCAGATCTCGCCAGCCGACTGTCCGTCGTGCGGGAGGTCCTGGTCGTCTGCATCGAGAATGCGGATGTCCACCCCGGTAAGGATCAGGCCCTGCTTGCGCTTGAGGTTCCACTGCTCGTCCTGGGTCAGGCGCTTCTTGAGCGTGGACTTGAGGCGGTTGACCGCCACCAGCGTCGTGGCTTCGGTGGCGCCGTAGCCGTGCACCACCTCGGCACCCGTCAGTTCGTAAAAGCCGATCATCATCGACAGAGGTGGCTCGGTGGCGCCGGACAGCATGCGCATGCGGCTGAAGTCCGGCTTGACCGGCAACGTCTCGATGTACTGCAGCATAGGCTGGAAGATGGCCGGTGCGCCGTTGGTGATGGTCACGCCCTCGGCGATCATGGTGTCGACCAATGGCTTGGTGTCCTCGGCGGCGTAGCGGCCCGGCAGCACGATCTTGTCGCCCAGCAGCGTGGCCGCCTGCGGCAGGCCCCAGCACTGCCCGTGGAACATGGGCGTGATGAGCATGACGCAGTCGTCCAGCGTCATGCCCATGTTGGTGGCCATGCCCGTGGAATGCAGGTAGATGCCGCGGTGCGAGTAGTACACGCCCTTGGGCTTGCCCGTGGTGCCGGTGGTGTAGCAGGCGCTGTAAGCCGAGGTTTCGTCGATCTCGGGCCAGTCGATCTTGGCGTCGGCGGCGGCCAGCAGGTCTTCGTAGTGCAGCAGCGGCGCCAGCGTGGTCTTGACCTGGTCCAGCGGCTTTTCGGTCATAACGATCCAGCCCTTGATCTGGGGCGAGTTCGCTGCGACGGATTCGGCAATAGGCAGCAATGATTCGTCCACGCAAACGTAGGACACGTCGCTATGGCCGACAACGTAGCCCAGGTCCTCGGGGCCCAGGCGCAGGTTCATCTGCAGCATGACCGCGCCCAGGCCGGGGATGGACCAGTACAGCTCGAAGTGGCGCCGGCTGTTCCAGTCCAGGACGCCGACCCGGTCGCCCGGCTCGACGCCGAGCGCGCGCAGCGCATTGGCGCTGCGGCAGACGCGTGCGTAGCAGTCGGCATAGGTGTAGCGGTCCCAGCCGCCGCCGGGTGTGCGATACACGATCTCCTGATCCCCATGGGTGCGTGCAGCGTGGCGGATCAGCGTCGTGGTGTTCAGTTGGCGCTCGTTGCCCGTGGTGGACGGGCAGCCGCGGACAGGCTTGGTGGGCTGGACGGTTTCGGTCATGTGCTTGTCTCCTAGGTAGTTGTGTCGAGTGCCTGGAACCGTGGGGCCGGGGCCGCTTCGATGGCGCCGGAGGGGGTGATCTGGTAGATGCCCCGTGCCGCGTTATGCGGATGCTGCACCGACTCGGCGAGGCTGAGCACGGGTGCAAAGCAAGCGTCGCTGCCTTCGAGCAGCGCGCACCAGTGCGCTCGGGGCTGGCTGCGGATGAGGGCTGCGATGCGCTCTTTCAGCGCCGGCCACGTTGCCGTGTCGTACTGGTCGGCAGGCTCCACGTCCGCCAGGCCCAGCTTCGACAGCAGCAAGGCGTAGAAAGGCGGCTCGATCGCGCCGAGGCTGATGAAGCCGCCGTCGGCGCAGGCGTACACGTCATAAAACGGCGAATCGTGAAACGGACTCGGCTGCGCGCCATCGATCTGCCCATTGGCGCGAATCCAGTGCACCAGGGTGCCCAGCATTGCCACGATGTCAACGATGGCGGCGTCCACGACCCGGCCGCGGCCGGTGGCGCGCGCATCGACCAGCGCGCAGGCGACGCCGAAAGCCATGCCCAGCGCCCCGGCCGCGTCCCCGAGTACCGTGGGCGGAACGATGGGCGCTTGCCCTTTGTGTGCCGACAGCGACAGCAGGCCGGTCAGCGCGACGTAGTTCATGTCGTGTCCGGCGGCCTGGGCGAGCGGGCCGTCCTGGCCCCAGCCCGTCATGCGGCCGTAGACCAGCCTGGGGTTGCGCGCCGCACACTCGGCGGGGCCGAAGCCCAACCGTTCCATCACACCGGGGCGAAAGCCTTCGATCAAGGCGTCTGCCTGAGCGATCAGGTCCAGGGCACGCGCCTTGCCTTCGGGCGACTTCAGGTCGATGACCTCGACCGTCTTGCCGCGGCGCAGCGGGTTCTCCACCGCCCCGCCCAGCCGCCGCGCCGCAGCGGCCTGCTCGGCGCGTGTCAGCGTAATCACCTCGGCGCCCATGTCAGCTAGCATCCTGGCGGCCAGCGGGCCTGGCCCTATGCCCTCGAACTCCACCACGCGGACGCCGTGCAGCGGCATCTGCAGCGTATGCAACGTGTGCGACATGTTCACAGCTTCCTCGAAACCAGGTCTTTCAGGACCTCGTTGGCGCCGCCATAGATCTTCTGCACTCGCGAAGCGGCATACATCCGCGCGATCGGGTACTCGGCCATGTAGCCGTAGCCGCCGAACAATTGGAGGCATTCGTCCACCACGCGGCACTGCTGCTCGGTGCACCACCACTTGGCCATATAGGCGGCCTCGTTATCCAGCGTGCCGTCCAACAGGCGCTGGGTGCAGTCGTTGACGAAGCTGCGCACCACATGCGCGGTAGTGGCCACCTCAGCCAGTTTCTGGCGCGTGAGCTGCATATCGAAGAGGGGCGCACCGAAGGCCTTGCGCTGCTTCGTGTACTCCACCGTGACGGCCAGTGCCTGCTCGATAGTGGCGGCCGCCGGCACGGCAATGAGCATGCGCTCGTAGGGCAACGCGCCCATCAACTGCCCGAAGCCCTTGCCTTCGACCTCGCCCAGCAGTTGGTCGGCTGGCACGCGCACGCCGTCGAAGAACAACTCCGCCGTGTCCGATGCCTGCATGCCGATCTTCTCCAGTAGTCGGCCAACGCGAAAGCCGGGCAGATTCTCGGTTTCCAGCACAAACAGCGACACCCCCTTGCTGCCCGCGCCGCTGGTGCGCGCCGCGACGATCAGCAGGTTGCCAGTGAAGCCGTTGGTGATGAAGGTTTTGGCGCCGTCGATCACGTAGTGGTCTCCGTCACGGCGGGCCCGGGTGGAAATGGCCTTTAGATCCGAGCCGCAACCCGGCTCGGTCATCGCGATGGCGGCCAGCATCTCGCCGTTCGTCACCTTGGGCAGCCAGCGCTGCTTTTGCGCTTCCGTGCCGAAGTCCAGGATGTAGTGCGAAGCGATGGTGTGCACCGCGATATTGACTGGCATCTCGGCCTTGGCTAGCTCGTCCTGCACCACCAACTGGTAGGCAAGGCTGGCGCCGGCGCCTCCATAGGTCTCGGGCATCTCGGGCAGCAGAAAGCTCATCTCGCCGAATGGACGCCAGACCTCGCGCGGGATGTAGCCCTGACGGCGCCATTCATCGAGCCGGGGCGTGAATTCGGCGGCAACGTAGCGGCGCACCTGCTCGCGAAATGCGTCGATCTCGCCGTCCATCCAGGCGTGGCGATAAAGCTGTGGCAACATGAGAGCGTCTCCTTATATGTTGGCTTCTGTCCCCGCATCGGACGTTCCGCGCAGTGCCACTGCCGAAATGTTTTGGGGATGACACAATCGTAGTAATTGGCCCTTGCAAGGGCGATGGCGGATTACCTCAATCAACTGACAATTAACTTCTTTCGGCCTATGCGACCGGCGTTGGCCCCTTAGATCACACGCCATGCTGGAACCCGTCTTAACCGCTCCCATCTTTGCCGTGCATGGCCTGCTGGACGGTGCGCGCGGCAAGGGGCTGGCCACGCCAGAATGGCTGGTAGGTGTGCTGGGGCGCGCGGGCATCAGTGAATCGCTGCTGGAGTTGGAGGAGTCGCGCGTGACCGTGGAGCAGTTCAACGCGCTGTTCATCGCCGTCAAGGACAGCCTGAACGACGAGTGCCTGGGCTACCTGCATGGGCGGCCGATGCGCCCGGGCAGCTTCGCACTGATGGTGCGCAGTGCGTTCACTGCCCACTCATTGTCGTTCGCCCTGCGCCGCCTGGGTGAATCCTTTGCTTTGCTGCAGGACGATGTGGCGCTAGTCCCCGTGACTGAGGGCAGGCTGACGGGTGTCGCGCTCGATATGCGTGGCGGCCCGGGCGCGCATGCCGACTTCCTGCACGCACATCTGCTGCGCGTGTTCTGGCGACTGCTGGTATGGCTGCACGGCGGCCGACTGGTGCCGCAGCGCTTCGACTTCAACTTTGCGCCGCCACCTCACGCGCAGAACTACCAACGCATCTTTTCCGGCACGTTGTGCTTTGGGCAGCCGCGCACGGCCGCCTGGTTCGACGCCGATGCCTTCAAACAGCCGGTGCGGCGCGATCGGGACGCGCTGCAGTCCTTCCTGCGCGCCACGCCAGGCAACGTGGTGGGGCCGTACCTGAACGAGCGCAGCGCCAGCGCGCGGGTCCGCATGGTGCTGCAGCGGGCCAGTCCCGAATGGCCTGATCTGGCCGTCACTGCGCAGCGCCTGCACATGTCGGTGAGTGCGTTGCAGAGGCACTTGGCCTCCGAGGGCACTTCTTTCCAGGCGCTAAAGGACCAACTGCGGCGCGACATGGCGATCGTACGCCTGACCAGCAGCGAAGCCTCGCTCGCCGCCATCGCCGCTGACCTGGGCTTCACCGACAGCACCGCCTTCCAACGCGCCTTCAAGGTCTGGACCGGCAGCGCGCCGGGAGCCTACCGTGCCCGCTCGCGCACCAAGCAGTACCTTACATAGAGGTATCCGACCAATTTCAGCTTGGCCGCCGAGGAGATCGGCGCCTTCATGGCTACCGGGGCCGTGGCCTGCTTCGGGCGAGGCTCTTGTGCGCTCAAGAGACTGTTGACCGCCGTTGGGGGTTGCACCGACGGCAGCGCAGTGACTGGCTGCGCCAGGACGCAGACGTTTTCCGTCAGCCTATCGAGGTCATTCGTCATTGTCACTTGTCAGTGCTGACCTTAAGCTAAAAATGAACTCGCACAGCATAAGAGTGATGGCTGTGCACCATTGAAGCGGCATTGCCAGAATGTAAACCAAGCATCATGACCGACGCAGCCCCGGCACTCTCGTATCCGTTCTCTCATCTCCCGCTGCCTGGTCAAGCCATTGAAATCAAGCCAGGTGTGCTGTGGCTACGCATGCCGCTGCCGTTTTCCCTGGATCACATCAACCTCTGGGTATTGAGCGATGGTTCTGGTTGGGCGGTCGTGGACACCGGAATTCGTAGCGTGGACGTAATGAACGCATGGTTCGCCTTGTTCGCTCCTCAGGGGCCGCTAGCAGGCCGTCCTGTCTCCCGTGTAATGGCGACGCACATGCACCCGGATCACGTGGGCATGGCGGGATGGTTGACACGTCGCTTCGAATGCGCGCTGTGGATGACACGAGACGAGTATTTAAGCTGTCGGGTGATGCTTGCCGATTCAGGGCGGGAAGCGCCAGTCGATGGTGTTCGCTTCTACCGGAGAGCCGGATGGAGCGACACCGAGGTCGATGAGTATCGCACTCGGTTTGGTGACTTCGGCAAAATGATTCATCCTTTGCCTGACAGCTTTGTACGGCTCACGGATGGTCAGATGTTGCGGATCGGGAATCAGGAATGGGAGGTCATTGTTGGCACAGGACATTCTCCCGAGCACGCGTGCTTTTACTCGCGCGAACTGGATTTGCTGATATCGGGAGATCAGGTTCTTCCCAGGATCAGTTCCAATACCTCCGTGTACGCCACCGAGCCGCATGCTAATCCTTTGCAGGGCTGGCTCGACTCCATCGACCGATTGCTGCAACGCGTACCTGGGAGCGTCTTGGTTCTGCCTGCCCACAACGAACCTTTCTATGGCCTGCACCTACGGTTGGAGCAACTACGTGCGAGCGCCGTGAAAGGCACAGACCGTGTCAGGCAACAACTTGCGCAGCCTTTAAGGGTCATCGACCTAGTTCGCGTCTTGTACCGTTCGTCCACTGTTGCGGAGCAAATGCACCTCAACCTCGCGACCGGAGAGACACTCGCCCACCTGAACTATCTCGACCAGCGTGGGGAAATCGTGTCTGCAGAGGATGAAGACGGCGCCATGCGCTATCGGCTCGCCTGATGCGCTAATTTGCCCTCAAGGATGTAGAAGCAACCCAATCAAGCCCAGTCATTGACTGGGTTCTTTGTGGGGGGGTGTTTCGAGAGCAATGGGTATTTGCACCAGCGCGCCGTGTATGGCCTTCGGTCCTTTGAACACCTTGTTTGCGAACTGGTCTTGAAGTGGCACCTTTCACAGATGCTCGACAGGGTTCATCTCAATTTTGCTTGACGCTTGACCTCTTGGCGCACTTGACGGGGCCCTCAGAAAGGGGCCGTTTGTCATTCGATCGGGGCGCTTCGTCATCGCGGATTGCTGCACCGGCACCTACGATTCCTTGCGTGCGCTGGACGATATGTAGCGGTGCGGCGATGACCGCCGTCCCCACGATCCGGAGCCAAGTTCAAAGGAGACAAACACGTGTGCCAAATCGACATGCAGAAGCTCGCCGACGACGCTCGCTTCAACCGCTTTCATGCCAAGGTGCTTCTATGGTGCCTGTTGATTCTCATCATTGACGGCTATGACATCGCCGTGGTGGGCATCGCCCTGCCGTCCATCATGCAGCAGATGGGCGTGAACGCATCGACTGCCGGTTTCATGGCCAGTTCGGCGCTGTTTGGCATGATGTTCGGTGCTATGGTTCTGGGCACGCTGTCCGACCGGATTGGTCGTCGCTGGGCCCTCTCCATTGGTGTCATGCTGTTCAGTGTGTTCACTGCGGCCGCCGGATTCACCAAGGACCCCATCAGCTTCAGCGTGGTGCGCTTCATTGCTGGCTTGGGGATTGGTGGCGTGCTCCCGGTCATCGTGGCACAGATGGTCGAGTATTCGCCCAAGAAGATCCGCAGCCTGATGACGGCACTGATGACTTCGGGCTACGCACTGGGCGGCATCCTGGCTGCGGTGCTGGGCAAGCAACTGATCGGCGAGTATGGCTGGCAGGCCGTGTTCATCGCGGCGGGGGTGCCCGTGCTGCTAGTTCCGTTCATCCTGAAGTTGGTGCCGGAGTCCATGACCTACCTGATCGCTCAGCGTCGCAATGGTGAGCTAGCCGAAGTGGCACGCCATCTCCAGCCGGGCGGCAAGCACCCGGCGGACGCCCAGTTCTTCGTGCCGGCAGCTGACCGCATGGCAGGTGCACCGGTTACCCGCCTTTTCCAGGACGGGCGGGGCCTGAGCACGGCGCTGTTCTGGGTCGCCTTCTTCTCGGGTCTGTTCATGGTCTATGCGCTCAGTAGCTGGCTGACCAAGCTGATGGCGATGGCTGGCTACAGCCTGGGGTCTGCCCTCAGCTTCGTGATCGCGCTGAATGTTGGCGCGATCATCGGTGCCGTGTGCGGCGGGTGGCTCGCCGACAAGTTCAACATCAAGTGGGTGCTGGTGGCGATGTATGCGCTGGGCGGCGTGCTGCTGTACCTGATGACGTTCCAGACCTTGACCGAGGTGCGCTATCTGATCATTGGCGCGGTCGGCGCCTGCACCACTGGTGCGCAACTGGTGGCCTATGCCTTCTGCGGGCAGTTCTACCCGATGTCCATCCGCTCGACCGGTATCGGCATGGCCTCCGGCGTAGGGCGCCTGGGTGCTATTGCGGCGCCTCTGCTGATCGGCCAGATCGTCGCACTGGAACTACCGCTGGAACAGAACTTCCTGGTGATCGGCGGTTTCGGAGTCCTCGGCGCAATCGCCCTGGCGTTTATCAAGTACGGCGGCCCGACGTCGGCGACTCCGCAAGAGGCCGTGCCAGAACTGCGCCCGTTGCAGCCGACACCGCAAAACGCTTGATCGCTACCATCAAAGGAGTCCGCCATGTCTGTCTATACCGCGCCCTTGCGCGACATGCTGTTCACGATGAAGGAAGTCGGAGGCCTGGAAGCGATCTGCGCCCAGCCCGGCCATGAAGAGACCACACCCGACCTGGTCGAGGCCATCCTGCAGGAGGCAGCCCACTATGCCGCCGGCGTGCTGGATTCACTCAACCGTACGGGCGATGTGCAGGGCGCGCGCTGGCACGATGGCGAGGTCACGCCCGCCGATGGCTTTCGCGAGGCCTGGTCCAGCTTCTGCGAGAACGGCTGGATTGGAATGCCGGCCTCCACAGAGTGGGGCGGTCAAGGACTGCCCACGCTGGTGTCCACCGCCGTGCTGGAGATGTGGAAATCGTCCAACCTGGCCTTCAGCCTGTGCCAGATGCTCACGCTCGGTGCCGTGGAGGCGATTGCCCACCACGGCAGCGAGGCGCTCAAGCAGCGCTTTCTGGAGCCCATGGTCGCCGGCCGCTGGACCGGCACCATGAATCTCACCGAGCCGCAGGCCGGATCCGATCTGGCCGCGCTGCGCAGCCGCGCCGTGCCCGAGGGGGATCACTACCGCATCAGCGGCAACAAGATCTTCATCACCTGGGGCGAGCACGACATGACCGAGAACATCGTGCACTTGGTGCTTGCCCGGCTGCCCGATGCGCCGCCGGGCGTGAAAGGCATCTCGCTGTTTCTGTGCCCGAAGTTCCTGGTCAATGACGACGGCTCCCTGGGCGAACGCAACGACCTGGCCTGCACCTCGATCGAGCACAAGCTGGGCATCCACGGCAGCCCCACGGCCTCTATGACTTTCGGCGACAACGGGGGCGCGATCGGTTATCTCGTCGGCGAGCCGCACCAGGGGCTGGCGTGCATGTTCACCATGATGAACCACGCACGGCTGAACGTCGGGCTGGAGGGCGTGGGCGTTTCCGAGCGTGCCTACCAGCATGCCCGGGCCTATGCGCTCGAGCGCGTGCAGGGCAAGCCGGCGCTGGCCGGCAGCAGCACCATCGCTGGCCACCCCGACGTGCGGCGCATGCTGATGGACATGAAGGCGCGCACCGAGGCCATGCGCGCGCTGGCCTATTTCTGTGCCGGCCAGATGGACCGCGCCGCCGGACACCCCGATGCGCAGGAGCGCGCGCAGGCACAGGCCCTGGTTGGCCTGCTGACGCCTGTGGTCAAAGGCTGGTGCACCGACAGCGCACAGGGCATCACCTCCGATGGCCTGCAGATTCATGGCGGCATGGGCTATATCGAGGAAACCGGGGCCGCGCAGTACTTCCGCGATGCCCGCATCACGACGATCTATGAAGGTACCACCGGCATCCAGGCCAACGACCTGATCGGCCGCAAGCTGGCACGCGAGGGGGGACGCACGCTGAAGGGCTTGTTGACACGTATCGACAGCGATGCGCGCCGGTTGATGGATGCGCGCGACCCGGAGCTCTCGTCCATCGGCGACGCGTTGATGAGAGCAGTTCGGGCTCTGGAGGACGGGGCTGACTGGCAGCTGGCCCACAGTGACGCGCAGCCGCAGGACTGCGCCGCGGGGGCGGTGCCTTTCCTGCGATTGGCGGGCACCGTGATCGGTGGCTGGCTGTCGGCGCGCATGGCCGAAGCCGCCACGGCGCAGTTGGCGGCGGATTCCAGCGATGCGGGCTTTCTGCGGGCCAAGCGCATCACGGCCAGCCACTATGCGACGCACATCCTGGTGGAGGCCTCCGCGCTGCGCGACATCGTGGTCCATGGCGCGGCCAGCACGTTGGCATTGTCGGACGACCAGCTCTGAGAGATATAGACGATGAACGACCTGAATGGCTACGACGTCGAGGATCTGCAGCCGGGCATGAACGCCTGCTTCTCGAAGACCATTACCGAAGCGGACATCGTGATGTTTGCTGGCGTCTCCGGCGATACCAATGCGGTACATCTCAACGAAGAGTTCGCGGCCACGACGCGATTTGGCGCACGCATCGCGCACGGCTTTCTGACGGCCAGCGTGATTTCTGCAGCGGTCGCAAACCGGCTGCCGGGGCCAGGTACGGTCTATCTGGGGCAGCAATTGCGCTTCAAGGTGCCTGTCAAACCGGGCGACACCGTTCATGCCGCGGTCACCGTACTGTCGGTGGAGGTGGCCAAGGCACGGGCAGTGCTGTCCACGGTCTGCCGAGTCAAGGACACCGTAGTCATCGAGGGCGAGGCAACGGTGATGATCACTTCGCGTGCGCAGCGCGCAGCAAGCGAGCTCCAGGCCATGCCCTCGGTGGCCTGAACCTCAATAGGAAATCCTCTCATGAAAATTCTCGTATCCGTAAAACGCGTGGTGGACTACAACGTCAAGGTGCGTGTGAAGTCCGACGGCAGCGGCGTGGACATCGCCAACGTCAAGATGAGCATGAACCCCTTCGACGAGATTGCTGTTGAGGAAGCCGTGCGCCTGAAAGAAAAAGGCGTGGTCACCGAAGTGATCGCCGTCTCCTGCGGCGTGGCCCAGTGCCAGGAAACGCTGCGCACTGCCATGGCCATCGGCGCCGACCGCGGCATCCTGGTCGAGACCAATGAAGAACTGCAGCCGCTGGCCGTGGCCAAGCTGCTCAAGGCTCTGATCGAAAAGGAACAGCCCGGCCTCGTGATCCTGGGCAAGCAGGCCATCGACGACGACTGCAACCAGACGGGTCAGATGCTGGCGGCGCTGGCCGACCTGCCGCAAGCCACCTTCGCCTCCAAGGTCGAGATCGCTGGCGACAAGGTGAACGTGACCCGCGAAGTGGACGGCGGCCTCGAAACCCTGGCGCTGAACATACCTGCGGTCATCACCACCGACCTGCGCCTGAACGAGCCGCGCTACGTCACGCTGCCCAACATCATGAAGGCCAAGAAGAAACAGCTGGACACCTTCAAGCCCGAGGAACTGGGCGTGGACGTGGCACCCCGCATCAAGACGCTGAAGGTCAGCGAGCCGCCCAAGCGCGGCGCCGGAGTCAAGGTGCCCGACGCGGCCACCCTCATTGACAAGCTCAAGAACGAAGCCAAGGTCATCTAAGGCTCATCACAACAACATCGAAAGGACACCAGCCATGACCGCACTCGTTATTGCAGATCACGACAACGCAAGCATCAAGAGCGCCACCCTCAACACCGTCACGGCCGCCAAGGCCTGCGTCGGTGACGTGCACGTGCTCGTCGCCGGCGAGAACGCCGCCGCCGCTGCTGCCGCCGCCGCCCAGATCGCTGGCGTCGCCAAGGTCATCCACGCCGACGGCGCGAGCCTGAAGCACGGCCTGGCCGAGAACATCGCCGCCCAGGTGCTGGCCATCGCGGGCAACTACAGCCACATCCTGTTCCCAGCCACCGCCGGCGGCAAGAACGTGGCCCCCCGCGTGGCCGCCAAGCTCGACGTGGCGCAGATCAGCGACATCACCAAGGTCGACGGCCCCGACACCTTCGAGCGCCCCATCTACGCCGGCAACGCCATCGCCACCGTGCAATCGGGCGACGCCACCAAGGTCATCACCGTGCGCGGCACTGGCTTCGACGCCGCGTCCGCCACCGGTGGCGCAGCAGCGGTCGAGACCGTCGCCGCCGTCGCCGACTCCGGCAAGAGCAGTTTCGTGGGTTCCGAGATCGTCAAGAGCGACCGTCCCGAGCTGACGGCCGCCAAGATCATCGTCTCGGGTGGCCGGGCGCTGGGCAGCGAAGAGAAGTTCAAGGAAGTCATCACCCCGCTGGCCGACAAGCTGGGCGCCGCCATCGGTGCCAGCCGCGCCGCGGTGGACGCGGGCTACGCCCCCAACGACCTGCAGGTCGGCCAGACCGGCAAGATCGTGGCGCCGCAGCTGTACATCGCCTGCGGCATCTCGGGCGCCATCCAGCACCTGGCGGGCATGAAGGACTCCAAGGTGATCGTGGCGATCAACAAGGACCCGGAGGCACCGATCTTCTCGGTGGCCGACTACGGGCTGGAGGCGGACCTGTTTGCCGCCGTGCCGGAGATGACAGCAATTATCTAAATAGGAGCATGACTATGGCCTTGCTGCGCCAGTATTTGTTCGAACTGCGAGCGGCCCTTGAGGCAGGCGCGGCAAGTTGCGATAGCCAAGAAGTGCCGAGTATATTGAATCCCTGTTTTACCGAAATTGCTGCTATCGATCCATCAACCATGGCGGAATCAAATGTGCTATTCAGACCATCTTCGATTGTCAACAAGGTACCACTAGTTCAATGAAGCGGGTCTTGTAGTAATCGCACTCAGTCGCTAACTCGCCGACAACGACTTACAGGCTCGATATATTGGTACATCGGCATTACGACCGGTATTCTCCGCCTTCAAAGTCCCAAGAATCCGGGGGGGGGCTTGCGTGTCGCAGGAATGGAAAATTTTCCAATGGAGCTTAGACATTTACGCTACTTTCTCACGGTCGCCGAGGAGCTTCACTTTGCTCGGGCTGCAGAAAAACTGCATATGGATCAGTCACCTCTATCCCGTGCCATCAAAGATCTGGAAGACGAACTAGGAGCAAAGCTATTCACCCGTACCACACGCAACATTCGACTGACTCATGCCGGCAAAGTATTTCTGGAGCGGGTTCCACGTATCTTTGAGGCACTGGAACAAGCGCGCGATGGTGCGAAATCGGCCGCCAGTGGGTTTCATGGCCAGTTGCGCATTGCCCTGTCCGACGGTATCACGCCATCGCGGCTGCCTGCCTTGCTGGCCCGTAGCCGCGAGGAAGAGCCCGAAGTAGAAATCCGCCTGTTCGAGGTACCACTGGATCAGCAGATCAGAGGCTTGCAAGAAGACCTGTACGACGCGGGCTTGTCTATGGCGGACGAGGTAGGCGACGGCATCGTGACGACTCCCGCGTGGGATGACGAATTGATGGTGGCGCTGTCTTTGCGCCACCCCTTGCTGGAGCACCGGCGCATTCCGCTGGAGATGGTGTTGCAGCAACGGTTGGTGCTCGGCGACCCGGCCGCATGCCAGGGGCATACTCGCCAGATAGACCGCATCCTGCAGAAGCGGGACGAGGAGTTGCAGATCCTCCAGCGCGTTGCCACCTTCGACGTGATGATGGCCCTGGTATCCGCAGGACTGGCGGTTGGTCTGGCAGGTGCAGCGCATATCGCATCCAGTAAAGAGCCTGGAGTCAAGGCCCGTCAGTTGGCGGGAACGCCACCCATGCTGACAACTTATCTGCTGCGTCGAGATACTGAACCGTCACCGATGCTGACCCGGTTCATTCAACGTGTCGTCACCATGGATTCGGCTGGTGCCGATAACGTGACCGATTCGTGAATCCGAAATCCAAAGGACGCTCGCCATGAACAAAATCGTGATGTCCGTGATTGCCGTTGTGATGACGGCCTGTGGTCCTGCCAATCCTACAGAGACAGTGGATGAGCTGGTGGCGAACCCCGCACGCATCAAGGAAATCCAGCGCCAATGCAAGGAAGATCGCGCGAAGATCGGCGATGAACTTTGCATGCGCGCAGCCGCAGCCGCCGAACGGCGCTTCTTCGGCGACAGGCCGGAGCAGAAGAAAGCCCCGTAGCCCACGCAAGGCGCACCGGCGTCGCGCTTCTGCGACAGCTTGCGCACTGTTACCTCGATACGCCGCAGCGCCTTTGTGCCTGCGGCATTTTTATTGTCTTCGCCACAGCAAGAACTATGGCTTTTTAAGCCTTAATCCCGGCGATTTCAGTCTTTGACCGGTACTCCCTATGGCATTGATCCTGATAGGGGCGGCACGTTGTTGTGCCGTTCTCGGAGGCAGGATCATGCAAGGGACGAACGTGCTGTTCGGTCAGATTGCCGTCGTATTCGGCATCGTGATCGCCGGAGTGTGGAGCGCCACGCAATGGACGGCAGCGGCTCTGGGGTACCAGCTACGCCTGGGATCGCCGTGGTTCGATTTCCTCGGCACGCCGGTCTATCACCCGTGGCGCCTGTTCGAGTGGTGGTTCTTCTTCGATGCCTACGCGCCGCATGTCTTCGACGTGGGCGGGGTCATTGCAGCGGGCAGTGGCCTGTTCGCGGTGCTGGTCGCCATCGGCATGTCGATCTGGCGCTCGCGCCAGTCCAAGCTGGTCACGACCTATGGCTCTGCGCGCTGGGCCAACGCGGAGGACATTCACAAAGCGGGCCTTGACCAGTCCGCGGGCGTGTTCCTCGGCCTGCATCGCCAGCAGTACCTGCGCCATGAAGGCCCGGAACACGTCCTGACCTTCGCGCCCACCCGCTCGGGCAAGGGTGTGGGCCTAGTGGTGCCGACCCTGCTGTCGTGGCCCGCATCCGCCGTCATCCACGACATCAAGGGCGAGAACTGGAGCATTACCGCAGGTTGGCGTTCGCGCTTCTCGCACTGCCTGCTGTTCAACCCGACGGATAGCCAGTCGGCGGCCTACAACCCGCTGCTCGAAGTGCGGCGCGGCGGGCATGAGGTGCGCGACGTGCAGAACATCGCGGACATCCTGGTCGATCCAGAAGGCGCACTGGAGCGGCGCAACCACTGGGAGAAGACTTCGCATGCGCTGCTGGTTGGAGCCATCCTGCATGTGCTCTACGCGGGCGAAGACAAGACGCTGCGCGGCGTGGCGAACTTCCTTTCCGATCCTGCCTGCCCATTCGATCTGACCTTGCACCGCATGATGACCACGCCCCACCTCGTGAATGAGGAGGGTGGTGGCCCGCATCCGGTGGTGGCTTCAGCGGCGCGCGAAGTGCTCAACAAGAGCGACAACGAGCGCTCGGGCGTGCTGTCCACGGCCATGTCGTTCTTGGGCCTCTACCGCGACCCTACGGTGGCCGAAGTCACGTCGCGCTGCGACTGGCGCATCGCTGACCTGATCGCGGCCGAGCATCCGGTGTCGCTGTACTTGGTGGTGCCGCCTTCGGACATTTCGCGGACGAAGCCGCTGATCCGCCTGATCCTCAACCAGATCGGGCGACGCCTCACCGAATCGCTTGACGGCTCCGATGGCATCGAGCGCCGCCACAAGCTGCTGCTGATGCTCGATGAATTCCCCGCGCTCGGGCGGCTGGATTTCTTCGAGACGGCGCTGGCCTTCATGGCGGGCTACGGCATCCGCAGCTTCCTGATCGCGCAGAGCCTGAACCAGATCGATAAGGCCTACGGCCAGAACCATTCGATCCTGGACAACTGCCATGTGCGCGTGACCTTCGCCACCAACGATGAGCGCACCGCCAAGCGGATATCCGAGACACTGGGAACCGCCACCGAACTGCGCGCGCAGCGCAACTATGCCGGCCATCGGCTCGCGCCCTGGCTGGGGCACCTCATGGTGTCACGGCAGGAGACAGCCCGCCCGCTGCTGACGGCCGGCGAAGTCATGCAGCTACCGCCCGACGAGGCGGTGGTGATGGTCTCCAGCGTGGCGCCGATCAAGGCCAGGAAGCTGCGCTACTACGCGGACGCCAACTTCAAGCGACGGGTGCTGCCGCCGCCGGTGCTCGCCGCGGGGCGCTATGCCGACGTGCCGCCGGCCCGTGCGGATGACTGGAGTGGGCTGGCGATTCCCGCCGTGCCCGTCGCACCGGCCGCGGCATCGGCCGATGGCCTGGAGCACCTGGGTTCGACCGATGACGGCGGCCCGCGCCGTCAGCCCGAACTCTCCGAGACCGTCGCCTACGACCCCGACCTGGTTGCGCCCGCAGCCGACCTCGGGCTGCTCGATGACGACGACATGCCTTTGCCTCTTTCGGTCTCCCTCCCGCGCCAGCTCGACCCGGCCCTGCAGCGCACGGCCCGGCTGGCATCCCTCGACCCTGACGACGGAATCGCGCTATGAGTCAGCACCGCTTGAATCTCTTCATCCAGCCCGAGCACGCCAGGCGGCTCGACGAACTGGCCGCCGCCAAGGGCGTGTCCAAGTCCAGCATCGTCGCGGCAGCGCTTGCATCGTGGCTGTCGCCCGACGCTGGCGACCAGCGCGAAGCCGCCATCGCCAAGCGACTGGATCGCCTGTCGCGCCACGCCGAGCGCCTGGAGCGCGACCAGAACATTGCCATCGAAACGCTGGCGCTGTTCATCCGCTACTTCCTGACCGTCAGCACACCTGTTCCCGAGGCCCATCAGGACGCCGCCCGCGCCCAGGGCAAGGCCCGCTTCGAGCAGTTTGTCGAACAGCTTGGCCGCCACCTGCTGCGTGGGCGCAGTCTGGTGCGCGACGTGGTGGACGAACTGAATCCCGATCCGATGCGGATGGCGGACACGGCCGAAGCACAGGAGCGAGCCTCATGAGCGCCGTTCCTTCCTCCTTCACGGCCACATCGCTGGATCGCCGCATCCAGATGCTGCGCACGGCAATGGGGCCGCTGATCGCTGCCGCGCTCGAAGACCCGGACGTGGTGGAAATCATGCTCAATCCCGACCGGACGCTCTGGGTGGATCGCCTGTCCACGGGCCGCGCGCCGATGGGCGTGGAGCTGTCCGAGGCCGATGGCGAACGCATCATCCGCCTCGTGGCTGCCCACGTCGGCGCCGAAGTGCATCGGGGTCAGCCACTGCTGACAGCCGAGCTGCCGGAAACCGGCGAACGCTTCGAGGGCATCCTGCCGCCCGCTGCACCGGGGCCAGCCTTCGCGCTGCGCAAGCGCGCCTTCGGCGTGATCCCGTTGTCGCGCTACATCGAGGACGGGATGATGACCGCCGCACAGGCGGGCCTGCTGGTGCGCGCTGTGCGCGAGCGCCAGAACATCCTGATCGCCGGTGGGACGAGTACCGGCAAGACCACCCTGGCCAATGCGTTGCTGGCCGAGATCGCCGCCACCGGCGACCGCGTGCTGGTGCTCGAAGACACGGTGGAGCTGCAATGCGCAGCCCGCGACCACGTACCGCTGCGCACACGCCAGGGCGTGGTGTCCATGACCGAGCTGGTGCGGTCTTCGATGCGCCTGCGCCCGGATCGTGTCGTCGTCGGCGAGGTGCGCGGCGCCGAGGCGCTGGATCTCATCAAGGTCTGGGGCACCGGCCATCCAGGCGGCGTCGCCACCATCCACGCCGGCTCCGCGCTGGGCGCATTGCTGCGCCTGGAGCAACTGATTCTCGAAGTGGCGGTGAACCCGCCCCGTGCGCTGATCGCGGAAGCGGTCAATGTGGTCATCCACATCGCCGGGCGCGGGCGCAAGCGCCGCATCGAGAGCATCGCCCGCGTCGTCGGCTTCGATGGCGTGGGCTACCAACTGGCGGATGCACTGGAGGCTCCATTCCCGGAGCTGCTGCCGCAGTCCGACCTTTCCTCCCCGTCCCCTGACCACTCTGGAGAACTGCCATGACGCAGATGATCGTTCCTGCTTTCCGTACTTCCGCAAATCCTCTTCGCCGGCCCGCGCGGCTGGATAACCTGGCTCGCCCGGCCATGCAAGGCTTGATGCTCGCGGCGCTGATGCTGCTGCTTGCGGGCACCGCCCAGGCCGCGGGTTCCTCGATGCCCTGGGAAGGGCCGCTGCAATCCATCCTCGAATCCATCCAGGGGCCGGTGGCCCGGATCATCGCGGTCATCATCATCATCGCCACGGGCCTGGCGCTGGCCTTCGGCGATACCTCGGGCGGGTTCCGCAAGCTGATCCAGATCGTCTTCGGTCTGTCGATCGCGTTTGCCGCGTCCTCGTTCTTCCTGTCGTTCTTCAGCTTCTCGGGCGGGGCCGTCGTATGAACGCGGCCCACGATGGCGTGCAGGGCTTCGCTCCCGGCTTTGAGGTGCCGCTGCATCGCTCGCTGACCGAGCCGATTTTGATGGGCGGCGCTCCGCGCACCGTGGCCATCACCAACGGCACCTTGGCCGCTGCCGTGGGCCTGGGCTTGCAGATGTGGATTCCCGGCGTGGTGCTCTGGATCGTCGGTCATGCGCTGGCGGTTTGGGGCGCGCGCGTCGATCCGCAGTTCATGCAGGTCTTCGCCCGCCACATCAAGCACCGGCCGCTGCTGGACGTGTGAGGGGAATGCCATGCTGAACCTTGCCGAATACCGCCAGCGGCCCGCATTGCTGGCCGACTGGCTGCCCTGGGCCGGGCTGGTTGCGCCGGGCGTCGTGCTGAACAAGGATGGCTCGTTCCAGCGCACGGCGCGCTTTCGTGGCCCCGACCTCGACAGTGCCACGCAGGGCGAGCTGATCTCTACGTCAGCACGATTGAACAACGCGTTGCGCAGGCTGGGTTCGGGCTGGGCCTTGTTCATCGAAGCCGAGCGCCGGCCCGCCGCCAACTACCCGCACTCGGAGTTTCCCGAGCCGCTGTCGTGGCTGGTAGACGAGGAACGCCGCGCCGCCTTCCAGGACTCGGGCAACCACTTCGAGAGCGGCTACCACCTGACGCTGATGTATCTGCCGCCCGAGGAGGCACGCGCCCGCGCGGCGGGCCTGCTCTACGAGAACCGTCCGACCGAAGGCGTGGACTGGCGCGAGCGCCTGACGGCCTTCGTCGCGGAAACGGATCGCATCTTTGACCTGCTCGATGGCGTGATGCCGGAGATCGCGTGGCTCGATGACAGCCAGACGCTGACCTACCTGCACTCGACCATCTCCACGCGGTGCTATCGCGTCGGTGTGCCGGAAGTGCCATTCCATCTCGATGCGCTGCTGGCCGATTCCGCGCTCATTGGCGGGCTGGCGCCCATGCTGGGCGATCAGCACCTGCGCGTGGCGACGGTGCGCGGCTTCCCGACCTCGACCTGGCCGGGGATTCTGGATGACCTCAACCGCCTCGGCTTTGCGTATCGCTGGTCAACCCGGTTCCTGTGCCTCGACAAAGCCGATGCGGAAAAGGAGCTTTCCCGCCTGCGCCGCCAATGGTTCGCCAAGCGCAAGAACGTCATCGCATTGCTGCGCGAAACCATCTTCCAGCAGGAAACCCCGCTGGTCGATACCGACGCGAGCAAAAAATCGGCGGATGCCGATGCGGCGTTGCAGGAGCTGGGCAGCGACCAAGTGGCCTTCGGCTATGTCACCACCACGGTGACGGTGCTCGATGCCGACCCGGCGAAGGCCGATGAGAAGCTGCGCATGGTGGAACGCGTCATCCAGGGGCGCGGCTTTGTGACGATCCCCGAAACGCTCAATGCCGTGGATGCCTGGCTATCGTCGATTCCGGGGCACGCCTACGCGAACGTGCGCCAGCCCATCATCTCGACGCTGAATCTGGCACATCTGATGCCGGTGTCCGCCGTATGGGCCGGGCCGGAGAAGAACGACCACCTCGACGGCCCGCCGCTGATCGTCACGCGCACCGAGGGGGCAACGCCGTTCCGGCTGGTGACGCACATTGGCGACGTGGGCCATACCTTGGTGGCCGGCCCCACGGGCATGGGCAAGTCGGTCTTGCTCGCCACCTTGGCGATGCAGTTCCGTCGTTATCGCGGCTCGCGCATCTTCGCCTTCGACATGGGGCGCTCGATGCGCGCCACCATCCTGGGCTTGGGCGGCGAGCACTACGACCTGGGCACGGATGGAGAAATTGCCTTCCAGCCGCTCGCCCGCATCGACCGCGAGGGCTATCGCACCTGGGCGGCCGAATGGCTCGAAGGCCGCTTGCGGCATGAGGGTGTCGCGGTCGGCCCCGACGAGAAGGTGGCCATCTGGTCGGCACTCGGCAGTCTCGCCGGTGCTCCGCTGGAGCAGCGCACGATGACCGGGCTTTCCGTCTTGCTGCAATCGAACGCACTGCGGCAAGCGCTGGCGCCCTATGTGCTAGGTGGCGCACACGGCAAGTTGCTGGATGCGGATTCGGATCGCCTGGGCGCTGGTTCCGTGCAGTGCTTCGAGATGGAGGAACTGATGCACAGCAAGGCCGCTGTCATGGCCGTGCTGCATTACCTCTTTGCGCGCTTCGATGAACGCTTTGACGGTGCGCCGACGCTGCTGATCCTCGACGAAGCGTGGCTGTTTCTCGATGACCCGGTGTTTGCGGCGCACATCCGCCAGTGGCTCAAGACGCTCAGGAAGAAGAACGTCAGCGTCATCTTTGCCACGCAGAGCCTGGCGGACATCAAGGATTCGAGCATCGCGCCGGCCATCATCGAGAGCTGCGCGAGCCGCATCTTCCTGCCCAACCCGCAGGCGACCGAGCCGCAGATTCGCACGATCTACGAAGGCTTCGGGCTCAACAGCCGCCAGATCGAGATCGTGGCGACTGCACAGCCCAAGCGGGACTACTACTACCAGTCGCGTCTCGGCAATCGCCTGTTCGACCTCGACCTGGGCGCCGCGACCTTGGCCTTCGCGGGTGCGTCCACGCCGCAAGACCAGCGCGACATCGACGCGGTGCTCGCTGCCGCCACCACCTCCACATCTTCCGCTTCCACCCCGTTCGCGGCCACCTGGCTGCGCCATCGCGGCCTGCATTGGGCCGCCGAACTGCTGTCCTCGTTTCCTTCCCACCCGCAGGAGAACTCACCATGAAAACCCGCATCCTTCCCGCCGCAATCGCCGCCGTCCTGACCGGCTCCCTGATGTTCGCCCAGCCCGCGGCGGCCCTCATCGTGTTCGATCCGTCCAACTTCGTGCAGAACATGCTGACGGCCATCCAGACGCTGCAGCAGCTCTACAACCAGATCAAGCAGTTGCAGAACGAGGCCAAGATGTTGGAGAACCAGGCGCGCAACCTGGCGAGCTTGCCATCCAGCGTGGTCGGTCAGTTGCGCGCCAACCTGGCGTTGACCCAGCGGCTGATCGACCAGGCCAAGGGCCTGGCCTACGACGTGACGAACATGGACAAGGAGTTCAAGCGCCTGTATCCCGAGCAGTACGCTGCCACCGTGAGCGGCGACCAGATGTACCGGGACACGCAGGAACGCTGGAAGAACACGCTCACCAGCCTGCAGACCGCGATGCAGATGCAGGCCCAGGCCTCGCAGAACCTCAAGGATGACGAGGCCGTGCTGGCTGACCTCGTGGGTAAGAGCCAATCGGCCGTGGGCGCGCTGCAAGCGATGCAGGCCATGAACCAGTTGCTGGCCCTGCAGGCCAAGCAGTCGATCCAGACGCAACGCTTGCAGCTCACGCAGGATCGCGCCGTATCGCTGGAGCAGGCGCGGCAGGCCGCGGCCACGGAGCGCGGGCGCGAAATCACGCGGCGCTTTCTGGGCTCTGGAACGCCATACACGCCGCACCCCGTCGATTTCTACAACCGCTGACGGGGCCGGGCCATGAACGACGTATCGGTCATCGACCGCTTTCTCGATGTTTTCTCGCGCTACATCGACTCGGGCTTTGGGCTGCTGCAGGGCGAGGTGGCGTTTCTGACAGCCACGCTGATCGTCATCGACATGACGCTCGCCGGACTGTTCTGGGCGATGGGCCATGCCAGCGGCCAGGGCGAGGACGTGATCGCCAAGCTGATCCGCAAGGTGCTCTATGTGGGCGCCTTCGCCTACATCATCGGCAACTTCAACATGCTCGCGGGCGTGGTGTTTCGCTCTTTCGCGGGGCTGGGCCTGACGGCCAGCGGTTCCAGCGTGAGCATGGGCAACTTCCTGCAGCCGGGGCGGCTGGCCAAGACCGGCATCGACGCGGCGGCCCCCATCCTGGAGCAGATCAAGCAGATGGCGGGCTTCCCGGAGGTGTTCGTCAACATCACCTCCATCGTGGTGCTGTTCCTCGCGTGGGGCATCGTCCTCCTGTGCTTCTTCGTGCTGGCGGTGCAGCTCTTCGTGACGCTGATCGAGTTCAAGCTGACCACGCTCGCGGGCTTCGTGTTGGTGCCGTTCGCCCTCTGGAACAAGACGGCGTTCCTGGCCGAGAAGGTGCTGGGCAATGTGGTGTCTTCGGGCATCAAGGTGCTGGTGCTCGCGGTCATCGTGGGGATCGGCACCGGGCTGTTTGCCGAGTTCAGGATTCCCGCAGGTGCCGAGCCCTCCATCGACCAGGCGCTGGTCATCATGCTGGCTTCGCTGTCCATGCTGGCCCTGGGCATCTTCGGGCCGGGCATTGCCACCGGGCTGGTGTCCGGCGGGCCACAGCTTGGAGCCGGTGCGATGGCCGGAGCAACGCTGGGGGCCGCAGGCGCTGCCATTGGCGTCGGGGCTGCGGCTGCTGGCGTCGGCAGCGCCGTGGCTGCAGGGGCGCGGATGGCACCTGGTGCAGCC
>NZ_KB290540.1:0-53528 GCF_000282835.1 Pandoraea sp. B-6
ACGGACGACGAAGTGGCCCACGGCGTGTTCGGCCGCGTTGGCAACCGCCTGGTCGCCATGCGTTGCGAGGCCGATGCCGCGCACGCGCGCGTGAGCCCGGCGGTGGCGCAGGCGCTGTCCTGGCAGACCGGCGTGCGGCTGCAGCGCATTACCGATGCGCTCGGCAGTGTGGAAACCGGTCGACGCTGCGTCGTCAAAATCGACGGCGCCGACGCCGGACGGCTGACGTTCGCCTTCAACTGATCCTTTATCAATGATTCCGCGCGATGTCGCGCAACCCGCCTCTACTGCCATGTCCGTCGACTCAGTGATCCGCTCCGATGTGCTCGCCATGAGTTCCTACGCCGTGCCTGACGCGAGCGGTTTCCTCAAGCTCGACGCGATGGAGAATCCGTATGGCCTGCCGCCGGCGTTGCGCAGTGCGCTGGGGCAGCGACTGGCCGACGTGGCGCTCAATCGTTACCCGGCACCGCGTCCTCATGTGCTGCTCGAGACGCTCGCCCGCACGATGGGCGTGCCGGCCGGGGCCAAGCTGCTGCTGGGCAACGGCTCGGACGAGATCATCAGCATGATCGCGATGGCCACCGCTCGGCCGGGGGCCACGGTGATTGCGCCGATGCCGGGCTTCGTCATGTACGAGATGTCGGCGCGCTTGGCGGGCATCGAGTTCGTCGGTGTGCCGCTGCGCGCCGATTTTTCGCTCGACATGCCGGCCATGCTGGGCGCCATTGCGGCGCATCCGGGCGCGGTCGTATACCTGGCCTATCCGAACAATCCGACGGGCAATCTGTTCGCCGACGACGACATCGAGACGCTGGTGCGTGCCGCCAGCCGCGGCCTCGTGGTGATCGACGAGGCGTACCAGCCGTTTGCCGGGAAGACGTGGATGCCGCGTCTGCCGGAGTTCCCTCAACTGCTGGTCATGCGCACCGTCTCGAAGCTCGGGCTGGCGGGCATCCGGCTGGGCTACGTGGCGGGCAGCGCACAATGGCTCGACCAGATCGACAAGGTGCGTCCGCCCTATAACATCAATGTGCTCACGCAGGCATGCGCCGAATTCATGCTCGATCACCTTGGCGTGCTCGACGCCCAGGCGGCCGAATTGCGCGCCGAACGCACGCGGCTGGCCGCCGCCGTGGCGGCGCTGCCCGGGGTGAGTGTGTTCCCGAGCGATGCGAATTTCCTGCTCGTTCGCGTGCCGGATGCCGACAAAACCCACGCGGGTCTGCTCGCACACAAGGTGTTGATCAAAAACGTGGGTAAAATGCACGTATTGCTGGCCAATTGCCTGAGATTGACGGTCGGCACCCCCACGGAGAATGCGGCAATGGTGAAAGCCCTGGCCGCATCACTCTAACAAGCCATACGACGAGAACTCACCACCATGCGCATTGCGGAAGTCGTTCGCGATACCAGCGAAACGCAAATACGCGTCAAGATCGACCTGGACGGCACTGGCCGCAAGGCCCTCGATACCGGCGTGCCGTTCCTGGACCACATGCTCGACCAGATCGCGCGCCATGGCCTTATCGACATGGATGTCGAAGCCCGCGGCGATACCTTCATCGACGATCACCACACGGTGGAAGACGTCGGCATCACGCTGGGCATGGCGGTGGCCAAGGCGATCGGCGATCGTAAGGGCATCGTGCGCTACGGCCACAGCTACGTGCCGCTCGATGAAGCGCTGTCGCGCGTCGTGATCGATTTCTCGGGTCGTCCCGGTCTCGAATTCCATGTGCCGTTCACGCGGGCGCGTGTCGGCAATTTCGACGTGGATCTGACCATCGAGTTTTTCCGTGGCTTCGTCAATCATGCGGGCGTCACGCTGCATATCGACAATCTGCGCGGCATCAACGCCCACCACCAGTGCGAAACGGTGTTCAAGGCGTTCGGTCGCGCGCTGCGCATGGCGGTCGAGATCGATCCGCGCGCAGCGGGTGTCGTGCCGTCCACGAAGGGAAGCCTGTAACGCGAGACGGGTCGGCGCAGCCGGCCCGGTAGCCCGATAGCCCGCCGGCCCGCAAGGCCGGCGCCCCTGCGACGATTCACCGACCGGCCGGCCGCCGGCGCCGCGTGCCCCTATGACGCTCGACGCCTTCAAGTTCTTCATCTCGCTGCTGGCCCTGATCAATCCGCTCGGGGCGATCCCGCTTTTCATCAGCTTGACGTCCTCGCAGACGCGCGAGGAGAAGCGCCGTACGATCAATGTCGCGGCGATTGCGGTCGCCCTGGTGGTCGCGGGCTCGGGGTTGTTCGGTGAAGCCATCATCCGCTTCTTCGGTATTTCGATCGCATCGCTTGAAGTGGGCGGCGGCGTCATCATGTTGCTCATGGCGGTGAACATGATCAACGCACAGACCGGGAACACGCGCTCGACGGCGGAAGAGCGCGACGAAGCGGAGGAGCGGCCGAACATCGCCGTGGTGCCGCTCGCGATTCCGCTGCTCACCGGCCCGGGCACGATCAGTACCGTGATCATCTACTCGGGGCGTGCGCACGGCTGGGCCCAGATTCTGATGCTCCTGGCGATCGGCGTGGGCCTGGGCGCGGTGTGCTGGGTGGCACTGAGCAGCGCCGGGCGCCTCGAAGGCTGGCTCGGGCGTACGGGCATCAATATCGGCACGCGTCTGATGGGGTTGATCCTCTCGGCGCTGGCCGTGGAATTCATTATCGATGGTTTGAAAATACTGCTGCCGGGTTTGAGATGAATAAGATTGCGATTGTCGACTACGGAATGGGCAACCTGCGCTCGGTCTATCAGGCGCTGCGTGCCGCCGCGCCGGAGGCCGATGTGAGCATCAGCAGCGACGCCGCCGAGATTCGCGCCGCCGACCGGGTGGTGCTGCCGGGGCAAGGCGCGATGCGCGACTGCATGGGCTGCCTGAACGAGTCGGGCCTGCGCGACGCGGTCGTCGAGGCCGCCGCGACCAAGCCGATGTTCGGCGTGTGCGTGGGCGAGCAGATGCTGTTCGACATGTCCGACGAGGGCAACACGCCCGCGCTCGGCCTGCTGCCGGGCCGCGTGGTGCGCTTCGACCTCGAGGGCCAGTTGCAGGACGACGGCTCGCGCTTCAAGGTGCCGCAGATGGGCTGGAACCGCGTGCGTGAGACGCGGCCTCACCCGATCTGGGCCGGCGTGCCCGACGACAGCTATTTTTACTTCGTGCACAGCTACTACGTTGTGCCCGCAAGGCCCGAGTTGACCGTCGGCGAGACCGTCTACGGGGTGCCCTTTACCTGTGCGGTGGCCCAAGATAATATCTTTGCCACCCAGTTCCACCCGGAAAAGAGCGCTCAGGCGGGCCTTACCCTTTATCGCAATTTTGCGCAGTGGAAGCCTTGAGCGTGACCCGTCTCGCGTATTCGCGCCCGGATGTCACTCGGAGCATGCCCTGCGTCACGGCTTATACTGTGTGTCATGTTGATGAATCCGATCCCGACGTGCCGATGCCCGGCAAGGCAGGGGTCGGTTTTGTATTGTCCGCGTAATTTGCGAATTTCTTTTACCTCCCTCTAGCGACGTTTCACGATTGCCTATGCTGCTCATTCCGGCCATCGACCTTAAAGACGGTCAGTGTGTTCGCCTCAAACAAGGCGACATGGATCAAGCCACCGTATTCTCGGAGGACCCCGCGGCCATGGCTCGACATTGGGTCGAGCAAGGCGCTCGCCGCCTCCATCTGGTGGACTTGAACGGCGCATTCGTCGGCAAGCCGCGCAACGAAGCGGCCATTCGCGCCATCATTCAGGAAGTCGGGGCCGATATCCCCGTGCAACTGGGCGGCGGCATTCGCGACCTGGCCACCATCGAGCGCTATCTCGACGACGGTTTGTCGTACGTCATCATCGGGACGGCGGCGGTGAAGAATCCCGGGTTCCTCCGGGACGCATGCACCGCATTCGGCGGGCACATCATCGTTGGTCTCGACGCCAAGGATGGCAAGGTCGCCACCGACGGCTGGAGCAAGCTCACCGGCCACGAAGTCGTGGATCTGGCGCGCAAGTTCGAGGACTACGGCGTCGAATCGATCATCTACACCGATATCGGCCGCGACGGCATGCTCCAGGGCATCAATATCGACGCGACCGTGCGCCTCGCGCAGGCCGTGACCGTGCCGGTGATTGCCAGCGGCGGCCTGTCGAACCTGGGCGATATCGACGCGCTGTGCCAGGTTGAGCGGGAAGGCGTCGAAGGCGTCATCTGCGGCCGCGCGATCTACTCGGGCGACTTGAATTTCTCGGCGGCGCAAACGCGTGCGGACGAGCTTTCCGGAGGAGCGGCATAAGCGAGACCACGGCTGCGGCCGCCTCGCCTGCCAACATCATGGCTCTCGCTAAACGCATCATCCCGTGTCTGGACGTAACGGCCGGCCGCGTGGTCAAGGGTGTCAATTTCGTCGAACTTCGCGACGCGGGCGACCCCGTCGAGATCGCCCGCCGCTATGACGAGCAGGGCGCCGACGAATTGACGTTTCTCGACATCACGGCGACCTCCGACGGGCGCGACCTCATTCTGCCGATCATCGAGGCGGTGGCCGCGCAAGTCTTCATTCCGCTGACCGTGGGCGGTGGCGTGCGCGAAGTGGCCGACGTGCGCCGCCTGCTCAACGCCGGTGCCGACAAGGTCAGCATGAACTCGTCGGCCGTGGCCAATCCGCAGTTGGTGGCCGACGCGGCCGCCAAGTACGGCGCGCAGTGCATCGTCGTGGCGATCGACGCCAAGCGCGTCTCCGCCGACGGCGAAACGCCGCGCTGGGAGGTCTTCACGCACGGTGGTCGCAAAGCCACGGGCCTCGACGCCGTGGCCTGGGCCAAGCGGATCGAGGCCTTGGGCGCGGGCGAAATCCTGCTCACCAGCATGGACCGCGACGGCACCAAGAGCGGCTTCGACCTCGCGCTCACGCGCGCAGTGTCCGATGCCGTGAGCATCCCGGTGATCGCCTCGGGCGGCGTGGGGTCGCTGGCCGATCTGGCCAACGGCGTGACTGAAGGCCATGCGGATGCCGTGCTCGCAGCGAGTATCTTCCACTACGGCGAGCACACGGTCGGTGAAGCGAAGCGCTTCATGGCCGACAAGGGCATTTCGGTGCGGCTCTGAACGGAATTCCACGGATCATGACGCAAGATTGGCTGGACAAGGTAGCTTGGGACGCGCAGGGCCTCGTGCCCGTGATTGCGCAGGAACTCGGCAGCAACGATGTGCTGATGTTCGCGTGGATGAACCGCGAGGCGCTCGCGCGTACGGTCGAGACCGGCGAGGCTGTCTATTATTCGCGCTCGCGCAAGCGTCTGTGGCACAAGGGCGAGGAGTCGGGCCACGTGCAGAAGGTGCATGAGATTCGTCTCGATTGCGACGAAGACGTGGTGCTGATCAAGGTCGAGCAGATCGATGGCATTGCCTGCCACACCGGTCGCCATTCCTGTTTCTTCCAGAAGTTCGAGGGCAGCGTCGAGGATGGCCATTGGGCATCCGTCGAACCGGTGCTCAAGGACCCGCACAAGATCTACAAGTGAGCACCATGAACGATACGCTGGAGCGTGTGGCCGAGGTCATCGCCTCGCGCAAGGGAGCCGACCCCGACAAGTCGTACGTTGCCCGTCTGTTCCACAAGGGTGACGACGCCATCTGCAAGAAGATCGGCGAGGAAGCCACCGAAGTGGTGCTCGCGGCGAAGGACATTCGCATTGGCGGGGCCGACAACCTGCGCCAGAAGCTCGTCAACGAGACGGCCGACCTGTGGTTTCATTGCATGGTACTGCTCGCGCATCACGACCTGAGCCCGAACGAAGTGCTCGCCGAACTGGCGCGCCGCGAAGGGTTGTCGGGGCTCGTCGAAAAGGCGCAGCGCGGCGTCCGTGGCGAACACGCGGACTGATTTCCTTTGGCCACGATGGCCGTGATCATCGATATGCCGCGCTGGCTCACGCGAGGAGACGCTTCATGAACGATTCGCAGCCCCCGGGCGCGACCGGATCGCCCGGCAGCCCCGGCAATCCTTACCTCGCGACACCCCCGAATGCGCCGAGCGCCGAGCAGGAGCGCGCGTTGCGCAAGCTCACGCACGTGCTTTATGCGCTCTATGCGCTGTTCTGGCTCACGGGCGGCGTGACCGCCATCGTCGCGATCATCATCAACTACATCAAGCGCGATGACGCCGCCGGCACGCTCTACGCCTCGCATTTCACGTGGCAGATCCGCACGTTCTGGTGGTCGGTGGTCTGGGGGGTACTCGGCGTGGCGCTTGCCATCGTGATGGTCGGCTTCGCGATTCTCTGGGTGCTGGGCATTTGGGCGCTGTATCGGATCGTCAAGGGCTGGCTCTACCTGAACGACAACAAGCCCATGTACGCCGCGCGCGCCTGAACGATACCGAGCGGCACCTAAGCTCCCTACAAGCATTCGAGAGGAAGACACACGCATGACGCACGACAACTGTATCTTCTGCAAGATTATTGCCGGGCAGATCCCGAGCGCGCAGGTCCATGCCGACGACGATGTCGTGGTGTTCAAAGACATCAATCCGGCGGCCGACCTGCACCTGCTCATGGTGCCGCGCAAGCACATCGCCACATTGCAGGACTGCCAGCCGGAAGATCAGGCGCTGTTGGGCAAGATGATGCTGCTCGCGCCGAAGCTGGCCGCCGAGCAAGGCTATCGTTTCGACGGCGATGCGTCGAACATCGAAGGCAACGGATTCCGCGTTGTGATGAACACCGGACCGGGTGGCGGCCAGGAGGTTTATCATCTTCATATGCACATTCTGGCCGGACCGCGGCCGTGGAAGCGCATGTGAGTGTCGCCGGCGGCATGACGCGACGCGTTGCCGCATAGTGCTGTCGGAGCGTGCAAGTGTTCCGCATCGACGACGGTTTCACGAAACATTTATTTCTACCCGGTGTCCGACCCGGTTACGATGCAGGACGTGCCGCGCAATGTGCCACAATGGGGCACGTTGCTGCGGGCACGGCGGCAAACATGGAGCGCTTGTTCCTGGCTGTCACGCCGGGGCAACCGTGCACGACAAGATCCCGTCGCGACGCGGCAGGGGTGGGGAAACGCAAGGAGAGTGGTCATGGGTTCGTTGAGTATTTGGCACTGGCTGATCGTGCTGGTGATCGTGATGATGGTTTTCGGTACCAAGAAGTTGCGCAACATCGGCACCGATCTGGGAGGCGCCGTCAAGGGGTTCAAGGACGGCATGAAGGAGGGCGAAGGTGCCCCGGCCGCCAAGGATGACCCGGCGACTGCCAAGGAACTGCGCGACTCGACCACGATCGACGTGCAGGCCAAGGACACGAGCGATCGCAAGCAAGGCTAAGCCGGCGTCGACATGATCGATCTCGGTCTTTCCAAACTGATGTTGATCGGCGTTGTTGCGCTGGTCGTAATCGGGCCCGAGCGCTTGCCTAAAGTGGCGCGCACGGCGGGCGCGCTCTTTGGCCGCGCACAGCGCTATATCAACGATGTGAAGGCTGAGGTGAGCCGCGAAATGGAACTCGACGAGTTGCGCAATATGCGCACGCAGTTCGAGGACGCGGCCCGCAGCGCACAGAACACCATTCAGAAGCAACTGCACGAGCAGGAGGCGTCGCTCAACGACGCCTGGGCGAGTGCCACGGGCACGTCGTCCGGCGAGATCGCCGGCGGCGGTACGGATGCGGCGACCGGGTATTCCGACAGCTACCTTTCCGAACCCGTCGTGACGTCCGGTATCCGCGCGTCGACCAAGCGCCGCAACTGGCGCGTACGCCGGACTGCTACGCCGATCTGGTTCAAGCAGGCCAGCGCCACGCGCACGCAGGTGCAGTCGGGGGCGGCGCGTGTGGCGCGTCACACACCGGCCAAGTTGCGCCGGCCCGTCAAGTTCTTCTGAGGCGCTTGCGCACCGAACTTCCCGCCATCTGGCACTGTGCCGGCTTCATTCCTGGATAAGTCGACGTGAGCGACGACAAGCAAATCCCCGACGGGGGCTCCGAAGAGACCTTCATCTCGCATCTGATCGAGCTGCGCAATCGCATCATTCGCGCGGGCGCGGCGGTGATCGTGGCGTTCCTCTCGCTGGTCTACTGGGCACCGGACATCTTCCGCCTGCTCTCTCGCCCGCTGATGCAATCGCTGCCCGCGGGCGGCAAGATGATCGTCACCGATATTACCGGCTCGTTCTTCGTGCCGATGAAGGTCACGATGATGGTGGCGTTCGTCATTGCGCTGCCCGTGGTGTTGTACCAGGCCTGGGCGTTCGTGGCGCCAGGGTTGTATCAGCACGAGAAGAAGCTGGTGATGCCGTTGGTCGTGAGCAGCTACACGCTGTTCCTGCTGGGCATGTCGTTCGCCTACTTCCTGGTGTTCCCGACCGTGTTCCACTTCATGGCGCATTACAACGCGCCATTGGGTGCGGAGATGAACACCGATATCGACAATTACCTGAGTTTTGTGCTCACGATGTTCCTATGCTTCGGGGTGACCTTCGAAGTGCCGGTGGTCGTCGTGGTGCTCGCGCGCATGGGCGTGGTGAGCATCGAGAAGCTCAAGCAGATTCGGCCGTACGTGGTGGTGGGTGCCTTTGTGCTGGCTGCCGTCGTGACGCCGCCGGACATGCTCTCGCAACTGATGTTGGCGATCCCGCTCTGTATCCTTTATGAGTTGGGCTTGATCGCGGCGCGGCTGTTCGTCAAACAGGGCCATCGGCAAGACGAAGGCAGCGAGGGGAACGGCGAAGCGACGCCGTAACCTTGGCGTGGCTTGCCGCGGCACAGTCGGCTCGCGACATCGATAATGCCGATACAGAAAAGCACGGGTCTCATGGCCCGTGCTTTTTTTGTAGGCGATCGCCGCAGGCGAGGGCCGAAGATGCACGAGGGCAGGCGTGACAATGGGCGAAGCCCGTCGCGGCGACGCAAATGAAAACGGCCGCGCCCAGGCGCAGCCGTTGTGTCCTTCCGGGCGGTCCGATGCCCTCAGTCGGCGCTGTTCCCGTCGGTGCCATCGCCGCCGTCGGTACCGTCTCCACCGTCCGCACCGTCCTGCGCCGGTCGCTTGGGCGGCGGCGGGCGCTTGCCGATCGTCACGGTAAGATCCATCGCTTTCTTCTTGCGCGTGACGTTCAGCTTGGCCTGCGTGCCCGGCTTGATCTGGGCGATGACGTTGAGCAGTTCGGTGGTGTCGCGAATCGATGCGTCGTTCACCTTTGTCAGGATGTCGCCCGGCTGGACGCCGGCCTTGTCGGCGGGGCCACCCTGCACGACGCCGGCGATGATGACGCCCGAATCCTGCTGCAGGCCAAACGACTCGGCGATATCCGAGGTGATGTCCTGCGGCTCGACCCCGACCCAGCCGCGCGTGACTGAACCGGTGGTGATGATGCTCTCGAGCACCGAGCGCGCCGTCGACACGGGAATCGCGAAGCCGATGCCCATGTTGCCGCCGCTACGCGAGTAGATCGCCGTGTTGATGCCGAGCAGGTTGCCGTTGACGTCGACCAGCGCGCCGCCCGAATTGCCGGGGTTGATGGCGGCGTCCGTCTGGATGAAGTTCTCGAACGTGCTGATATCGAGGTGATTGCGCCCCAGCGCGCTGATGATGCCCATCGTAACCGTCTGGCCGACGCCGAACGGGTTGCCGATGGCGAGGACCACGTCACCCACGCGCACCTGTTCCATGCGGCCCAGCGTGATGGCGGGGAGGTTGTCGAGCGTGATCTTGAGCACCGCGAGGTCGGTTTCGGGGTCGCTGCCGACCAGCTTGGCGCGGGCCTTGCGGCCGTCGGCAAGGGCGACTTCGATCTCGTCGGCCCCGTCCACCACGTGATGATTCGTGAGAATATAGCCTTCGCTGCTCACAATCACGCCCGAGCCGAGGCTCGAGACCGGGTCTTGCCGCATTGTGCCGCCGCCGTCGCCAAAGAAATACCGGAACAACGGATCATCGAGGCGCGGATCGCGATTCTGCTTTTGTTCCTTGCTGGAAAAAATGCTGACGACCGCAGGCATCGCCTTTTGTGCGCCATCGGCGTACGAGCCGGTCGACGGCTTCTCGGACAGACTCGGCGCGACTTCCTGCAGGGCGATGATGGGATTGGCCAGTTGCTTGCCGAACGAACCCTGGCGTTGCAGCCACTGAGGCTTGAGGGTGGCGACGATGAAGAGCAACGCAAGCAGCACGGTGACCGCTTGCGCGAACAGTAGCCAGAAGCGTCTGAGCATGAAAGAGCGAGACCTTATATGAATCGTGTTGAACTCGAATTGTATCTGAACGATACCCTGCAAATCGCGCAATTTCGCGATTACTGCCCGAATGGCCTACAGGTCGAAGGGCGCGGCGAGATTCAGAAAATCGCCAGCGGCGTGACCGCCAGCCTGGCTTTTCTCGAAGCCGCCCGCGACTGGGGCGCCGATGCCGTCCTCGTTCACCATGGTTACTTCTGGAAGAGCGAAGATGCCCGAATTACCGGGATGAAGCGACGTCGTTTGGGGGTGTTGATCGGTCACGACATCAACCTGTTCGCCTACCACCTGCCCCTCGATGCCCATCCCGAACTGGGCAACAACGCGCAACTCGGCAAGTTGCTGGGCTTCTCCGACGACGGCGGCCGTTTTGGCCCGGATCAGCTTGGATGGCTTGGCGCACCCGCCGCGCCGACGACATTGGCGGCGCTTGCGGCCCACGTTGAAGCAAGGCTGGGGCGCGCGCCGCTGTTGTTGGGGGACCCGAATCGCGAGGTGCGCCGTGTTGCGTGGTGCACCGGCGGCGCGCAGGGCTTCTTCGAGGCTGCCATCGGGGCGGGCGCGGATGTGTATATCAGCGGCGAAGTCTCCGAGCCTACCCAGCATCTCGCGCTCGAGAGCGGCGTGGGTTATCTGGCGGCGGGCCATCATGCGACCGAGCGTGGCGGCGCGAAGGCCATTGGCGAGCATGTCGCAGCCCGGTTCGGGCTCACGCATCGATTCTTCGATATGCCGAACCCGGCTTGACCTGAGGCGCCTTTCGGGGGCGGCACGAGGCCGCCCTGCGCAGCTTTACCCGTTCTGCTTCTTGAGGCTGTCGCGGATTTCGCGCAGCAGAACGATGTCTTCCGGCGTGGGCGCGGGGGCTGCCGGGGCTTCCGCCTCCGGACGCTTGAGCCGGTTGATCTGCTTGACCATCAGGAAAATGATCACGGCCAGGATCAGGAAGTTCAGGGCGACGGTGATGAAGTTGCCGTAACCGAAGACGGCCACACCGGCTTTGGTCAGATCGGCGTAGGACGTCGGGTTGCCCTTGAAGTCGGGCGGGATGGTGCCAAGCAGAATGAACTTGCTCGAGAAATCTAGGCCACCGAAGATTGCACCCACGATCGGCATGATCAAGTCTTTGACGACCGAATCAACGATCTTGCCGAAGGCCCCGCCGATGATCACGCCGACGGCCAGATCGATCACATTGCCCTTGACGGCAAATTCCTTGAATTCCGACATGAAGCTCATGCCATTTCTCCCTGTTATGTTGCGTGACCCGGAGGAGCATCGCGCTACACCGGGACTCATGAACTGGCATTGATTGACCGGTAATTCCATGCGGGCCGCACGGCTGCGGCGGGGGGCGCGTCAAATAATGTCACGCGAATGCCACAGGCCGCGCACGATGTCACCGGGACGAGACAGGGAAAATGATGACTAAATGTCGTGCACGCGTCAACGAAAGCGGCGATCATGACGGTTCTCGTGCAGCATCCCAGAAGCGAAACCCCGGGTGAGCGCTGGCCACCCGCAGGGTACGTTAATCCTTTGAAAATACGCGAAAACCACTAGGAGGCTGGGGCGTTTTGCCGTTGTTTCAGGCATTCACGCTCGCGTATGATTTAAGGTTGACGGAAATACCAATTCAACCGTGTGGGGCTTGTGATGAGTGACAATCAAGAAAAGGCCGTCGACAGTAGCCGTCGGAATCTGTTGATTGCAACGTCCGTAGCGGGAGGCGTGGGCGGCGTTGCAACGTTGGTTCCCTTTGTCAGTTCGCTCGAACCCTCGGAGCGCGCCAAGGCAGGCGGGGCGCCCGTCGAGGCAGACATCAGCAATCTCAAGCCAGGCGACAAGATGACCGTGTCCTGGCGCGGCTTGCCCGTGTGGATCGTGCGTCGCACGCCTGACGAGATGGCTTCGCTGTCCAAAGTGACGGCGGAGTTGGCCGATCCGGACTCCAAGGAAACGTTTTCCTACCCGATGCCCGACTATTGCAAGAACGCGTTCCGCGCGCGTGTCGAGCACAAGGATCTGCTCGTGGTCGTCGGCATCTGCACTCACCTTGGTTGCATTCCTTCCGGCCCTTACCAGGCGAACGCCAACGCCGCGCTGGGCCCCGATCCGGGTTTCCTGTGCCCGTGCCACGGGTCGACCTACGATATGTCTGGCCGTGTCTTCAAGAACAAGCCGGCGCCAAAGAATCTCGACGTTCCCCGGTTCATGTTCGTGAACGACACCAAGCTCGTGATCGGTAAAGACGAAAAAGGAGAAGCGTAATCATGGCCGCCGACAAACAGGTCGACACGACGGGCTTGCTGGGCTGGATCGATCGCCGGTTTCCGCTCAGCCAGCTCTGGAGGGAGCACGCGTCCGAGTATTACGCGCCCAAGAATTTCAACTTCTGGTATTTCTTCGGATCGCTGGCCATGCTGGTGCTGGTGATTCAGATTCTCACCGGTATTTTCCTGGTGATGAACTACAAGCCCGACGCCAATCTCGCGTTCGCGTCGGTCGAGTACATCATGCGCGAAGTGCCGTGGGGCTGGCTCATTCGCTATATGCACTCGACGGGCGCATCGATGTTCTTCGTCGTGGTGTATCTGCACATGTTCCGCGGGCTGTTGTACGGTTCCTACCGCAAGCCGCGTGAGCTGGTGTGGGTGTTCGGATGCTTGATCTTTCTGTGCCTGATGGCTGAAGCGTTCATGGGCTATCTGCTGCCGTGGGGGCAGATGTCATACTGGGGCGCGCAGGTGATCGTGAACCTGTTCTCGGCGATTCCGTTCATCGGTCCGGACCTGTCGCTGTGGATTCGCGGCGACTACGTGGTGTCGGATGCCACGCTCAACCGCTTCTTTGCGTTCCACGTGATCGCCGTTCCGCTGGTGCTCATCGGGTTGATCGTCGCGCACATCATCGCGTTGCACGAAGTCGGGTCCAACAACCCTGACGGCATCGAGATCAAGGACAAAAAAGACGCCAACGGCCGGCCGCTCGATGGCATTCCGTTCCATCCGTATTACACGGTGCACGACATCATGGGGGTGGGCGTGTTCCTGATGGTGTTCTCGGCGATCGTGTTCTTTGCGCCGACGATGGGCGGTTACTTCCTGGAAGCGAACAACTTCATTCCGTCCGACTCGCTCAAGACGCCGCCGCACATTGCGCCGGTGTGGTACTTCACGCCGTTCTACTCGATGCTGCGCGCCACGACCGACGACTTCAAGCATTTGTTGATGGGGCTGGCGGTGATCGTTACGGCGATCTGGTGGGTCAAGGGCAAAGCGGCCGCGACCACGAAGGTGGCGGCGTCTGGCGGTGTCGTGTTGCTGCTGCTGGCGATGTATCTGACCGAGGCCAAGTTCTGGGGCGTGGTGGTGATGGGCGGCGCGGTGGTCACGCTGTTCTTCCTGCCGTGGCTGGACCATAGCCCGGTGAAGTCGATTCGTTACCGTCCGGGATTCCACAAAGTGTTGTTGGGTATTCTCGTCGTTGTTTTTGCGGTGCTGGGGTATTTGGGCATTCAGGAACCGACGCCCATGAAGACCGCGATTTCGCAGGTCGGCGCGCTGTACTACTTCGGATTCTTCTGGCTGATGCCGCTGTGGAGCAAACGCGGCACGTTCAAGCCGGTGCCGGATCGCGTGACCTTCGCGGCGCATTGAGCGCACGCCAACGACGACTAGGGATATCACGATGAGAAAACTGTTGCTTGTCCTGGCGCTCCTGAGTGGTTTCGCGGCGCCGGTCTTGGCTGAAGAAAGTATGGCGCTGGATACGGCGCCCAATCGGATCGACGACCTGGCCTCGCTGCAGCGAGGCGCGAAGCTGTTCGTGAACTACTGCCTGAACTGCCATTCGGCGGCGTCGATGCGGTATTCGCGCCTGAAGGATCTGGGATTGTCGGATGCAGAGATCAAGAACAATCTGCTTTTCACGACGGACAAGATTGGCGACACGATGACCGTGGCCATGCGTGCGGCGGATGCCAAGGAGTGGTTTGGTGCACCGCCGCCGGATCTGTCGGTCGAGGCCCGGGCGCGGGGGACGGACTGGCTGTATACCTACTTGCGTACGTTCTATCGCGACGATGCGCGGCCGACGGGGTGGAACAACCTGGTGTTCCCGAATGTGGGCATGCCAAACCCGCTTTGGCAGTTGCAGGGACAGCGGGGATTGAAGCATGGGGAGGGGGCGGAGCATGGTCCGGCCCAGTTCGTGCAGATTACGCAGGGGACGATGAAACCGGTGGAATTCGATGCTGCCGTGGCTGATCTGGTATCTTATCTGGATTGGATGTCGGAACCGGCGCAACGCACACGCCGGCAGTTGGGTGTCTGGGTTTTGTTGTTCTTGGGACTCTTTACGGTACTTGCCTGGCGCCTGAATGCGGCCTATTGGAAGGACGTGAAGTAAAATAACGTCTGTACGACGGGGCCAGGGTATGGGGAGCGTCGATTTCCCGCCCCGGCCCCGTTGGTTTTTAAGGAAGACGCGCTATGATGGTTTTGTACTCGGGCACTACGTGCCCCTTCTCCCAGCGTTGCCGGCTGGTTCTGTTCGAAAAAGGCATGGATTTCGAAATCCGTGACGTCGACCTGTTCAACAAGCCGGAAGACATTGCGGTGATGAATCCGTACGGTCAGGTGCCGATTCTTGTTGAACGCGACTTGATTCTGTACGAATCGAACATCATCAATGAGTACATTGACGAACGATTCCCGCATCCGCAGTTGATGCCGGCCGATCCGGTGCAGCGTGCGCGTGCGCGTTTGTTCCTGTTCAATTTCGAGAAAGAGCTGTTCGTGCATGTGAGCGCGCTCGAGAACGAAAAGGGCAAGGCGGCGGAGAAGACGCATGAGAAGGCGCGTGCGTCGATTCGCGATCGTTTGACGCAGCTTGCGCCGATCTTCGTGAAGAACAAGTACATGTTGGGCGAGGAGTTCTCGATGCTCGACGTGGCGATTGCGCCGTTGTTGTGGCGTCTGGATCACTATGGCATCGAGTTGTCGAAGAATGCCGCGCCGTTGATGAAGTATGCCGAGCGGATTTTCAGCCGTCCGGCCTACATTGAAGCGCTGACGCCGTCCGAAAAGGTCATGCGTCGCTGATGCGTTGATTGAACCGCTGGCGAGGCTGGCCTGCCGAGTGCGGTGGGCGGGTTTCGCGGCGGGATAAGTTGGTCATATGCCTGAAACGTCTACCAAGCCTTACCTTTTGCGCGCGCTGTACGAGTGGTGTACCGACAACGGGTACACACCGTATTTGGCCGTGCATGTCGATGCCAGGACGCGAGTACCGCGCGAGTTTGTGAAAGATGGCGAGATCGTGCTGAACATCAGCTTCGATGCCACGAGCGGATTGCAGATGGGCAACGACTGGATTGAATTCAGCGCCCGCTTCGGCGGCATTTCACAGAAAGTGGAAGTGCAGGTGCCGAACGTGCTGGCGATATATGCTCGCGAGAATGGCCAGGGGATGGCATTCCCGGTCGACAAGCAGGCGTCTGCGGAGGAGGGTGCCGAGTTGGAAGCGGTGCCGTCGGTGCAGGCCGCGAGCGACGACGATTCGGATCCGACGCGCCCAGGTGGCAATGGCGCGGCGGGTGGCAGCACCGGACGGGCTCGCCTGAAGGTGGTGAAGTAATTCGAGAGCGCGGGTGAGCGGGGTGGGCGCTTTGTGCGTGTTTCCCCAAAGGCCTCCGTCGCCGGATGATTTCGCCCTGACAGGGGGTCGTCAGTAACCGATGAATCGGTTACAATACGCGACTTCGCCGGCTTAGCTCATCTGGTAGAGCAGTTGATTTGTAATCATCAGGTGGCGGGTTCGAGTCCTGCAGCCGGCACCAAATACCATGCGGGTCCCAGAAATGGGACCCGTTTTTTTTGTTCTACAAAAGCTTGGTTGTTCTACAATGCGCGCGCTCAGGTCGCTGAGAACGCTAGGTCATTCACAGTAACTCTCTTGCTTCTCGGATGCGCTGAGCGGTCGAAGGAAGGCCACTACGCTCCATCGCTTGAGCAAAATCTTCGACGCTTGATTCAGGTGGCTGGAAAAAATCGAGCGCTACCCCAAGGAAAGACGTATGACGGCGGATGCCTCCTGCAAGCGGCTCAACAGGCGAGCGTTCGAACCGGTATCAAAACGCTGAACGCTGCCTACGAGTGCCAGCGCAGCTACGCAATCACCTTCGGCATTGAAAATTGGAACAGCCACTGCGCCGAGCCCGGATTCCAACTCGCCTTGCGAACGATAAAAGCCATCCTTGCGGATTTTCGTCAGCACGCTCAAAAACTCCCGCCAAGTATCTCCCATGCCATTGAGGCCGATCTCCTTGGCGTGGGTTGCGTAAATCTTCTTGAGCGAGCTGCGCGGCAGGTGCGCTAGCAGAACTTTTGGGGCGGCAGCAAGGAATAAGGGGCGGGGCCGCCCGCGCCCATAAGAAAGTTGAAGATTTTTTTCCGCGCTGACGCGATGGACGTCGATGACCTGCGGCCCGGCAAACATGACACTGAGTGCCGCGTCAAACTTGGTGCTGGCTGCCAGCTTGCGCATGACCGGATCGGCCGCGAACAACACCGGGTCGGTTTGTCGCAACTGATAGTCCAGCGCGATGATGCGCCCGCCGAGAGAGTAGCGCCCCGCCGCGACTTTTTGCAATAACCCCGCCTCGACCAATTCCTTCACATAGCGGTAACCCGTGGGGCGGGAATAGCCCAAAACATCGTTGATTTTGTCCGGTTGCCAGATCGGATTTTCCTCGGTGAATAGATCGAGAATGGCAAGAACCCGGCCGGGGCTGCTCATATTAGATTTAGGTATTGAAGTTCAAAGTGAACATGATAGCGGCCTGTGGCCGCCTCGTTATACACATCTCGGTTCATGCGGCCTCACCCCGAAGCGCACGTAGCGTTTCGGCGGGTATGATAACGCGCTGCAAGCCCTCCCAGATCGTGTTGGCACCAGGCTCGCCTTCGGCCTTGTGCGCAAGGAATGCCCGCCGTCGGCTTCTCTGCAAACCGCATCAGCAGTGTCTTTGCGCGTTCGTTGCGCCTCGCGTCGCCAAGATCCACGCCTTCCAACTCCCTACATGCCCAGCTATCCGATTCTCTCGCGATCTGGTGCCGCCACAATAGGCAAGAGTAAACGCCGATTGGCTTCCGGTTATAACCCCCAAAGCCGGCCTGACATCGCCCGCCATCCCTTGTCCATCAAGGCCTGGCGGACTGCTGTATGACTAGGTGGCGGCTGGTGCGTCGCCCCGCCGTGATTGCGAGACCAGCGAACACTATTCGCGATGAATGGCGCTTGATAGGCCGACTGAGTTCTCATTTCACACCCATGCGCTGCGCCATCTCCGCACGCCAAACCGACCGCGGTCTGAAACCCGGCAGCGTGCGCGCATGCGATTCCAGGCGCTGCATCAGCGTGCTTCGATCCTTTAGATCGATCGCCACGCGCATGGGTTGTGAAACGTACCAAGGCAAATCGAAATAGAGCTCCAGCCGATTGCCCTCTGGGTCGGGAACATAGATGGAAAGTGCATTGCCGTGTGTCACCGGCGTGATATTGGGCAGCTTCTCGGCCAGCAGAGTCTCGTGCATCTCGCACAGCGTATCCAAGCTGTCTGTTTTGAGCGAAATCTGGTTGATGGGATTGAAGGGCATATCGTTGGGGCGCCCCGTCAGAAGCACGATCTGGTGGTGCTCATCCGGGTCTCGACTCAGAAACACGAGGTCCATCACTCCGTTCGGCCCGGGCAACTGGCCTCGGTCCGTCACGGTGAAATCAAGTAGGCGGGTGTAGAAGTCTGTGACCTTCGCAATGTCGGTCACGAACATGCCAAAGTGGCTGAACCTGAAGCCGGGCTGATTCGGGGTTTCCAGTGACATAGGGTTTCTCCGTGGATTGACAGTGATCCATGGTATCAGCTTAAATCTCGATTTATGAGATTTTGTAACTTATAAGGGGGGATTCGATGAATCAGGCGAGCTTCGAGTGGCGCAACATGTGCGCAGTGCCATTTCAGCATTGCGAGCGCGATCGACGGCTACGGATGCCGGCCGTACCCGAAAGCCTTTGCAGTTGTGTTCCCCGGGCTATTCCTTCCTAAGGGGCGCCCGTCTGGTCTGGCGGTCGGGCTGGCACAGTTCTTTGGATCGCCGTGATGGCGATCCTCGCTCCAGCGCCCTGTGCCTGTTCTCCGTGCGCATCAGCGAGACGCTCCCGTTACACATGCGCTGTGAGAGATCGGCCGTAATCAACCAGATATCACGGTCGCAAGTCGCCTTGCTGACCCATTCGGCGACGCGGCCTTCCGCGGCCACTCGCCAGTGTTTGCGAAGTCAATCGGGACAGCAACGAGAAAGAGGCGTGCGCCTGTGCCTCCTGTCCAGCAATGAAAACCTTTCTGCTATGCCTCTAACCACTACTGCCATTGAAACTCCGGGTGTTGACGACGTCTTTTGGCGCGAGGAATACGCGCAGATCGACGAGGACGATGCCTTTCTCGCCGACATCGTGGCGGAAGCCGACCTGCCCACGCTTCTCACTGCGCTTTCCGCCGTCACCGGAGACTTGTCGATGCTCCGTCCGGACCTGCGCGCGCCGTTTCCTCTTGTTGATACGGTTGGGCCTGCCCATGGAGGCATGAGCGAAGCCGCGCAAATCGAAGCCCGCGCACTGGCCCTGGCTGCACTCAAGCGCGTGCGCGACGAAAGCTTGACTCGGCCACGTCCTCTTGAGGATGCCGAGACACGCATCCTGATCGATTTCCTCACGAACGGTGCCGGAGAGGCCGATGCTGAGCTCCTCACCCACGAGATGGATCTCGCCCCGAAAAAGCTCGGCGCGCCTGGTTGGAAATTCGAGAATGTGGCGGGTGATCGCCAGTTCGCTGTCGCGGTCATTGGCACCGGCATGTCGGGCATTGCCGCCATGTATCGGCTCAAGCAGGCAGGCGTGCCCTTCACGGCCTTCGAGAAGAACCCCGACGTTGGCGGCGTGTGGTGGGCGAACACCTACCCGGGCGTGCGGCTCGACACACCGACGTTCGGGTACAGCTTTTCATTTGCTCAGCGCACGGACTGGCCGCATGCGTACGCGACCGGTGGTGAAATTGAAGACTACGCTCGCGAGATCGTAGCGCGTGCCGGGCTTCGCGAGCATATCCATTTCGGAGTCGAGGTTCTCTCGCTCAACTGGGACGAGGCTTCCGGCAATTGGGATGTGATGACTCGCACAGGTAGTGACGAGCCGGTGCACCATCGTTTCAATGCCGTGATTTCGGCGGTGGGCCAGCTCGAGCGACCCAATATCCCTGAGATCGAAGGTCAGAGCGATTTCAAGGGCGTGTGTATGCACTCCGCTCGCTGGAACCACGATGTTGATCTTCACGGAAAGCGCATCGCAGTCGTCGGTACTGGAGCAAGTGCGTACCAGATCGTCCCTAACATCGTTGATAAGGCTGAGCACCTTACTGTGTTCCAGCGCTCTGGTCCGTGGATGGTTCCTGCGCCGAACTACTACGCTGACACTCCGAGGGCGCTGCAGTGGTTAGCTGAGCATGTTCCATGCTACGGTCAATGGTTCCGGCTTTCAGGCTTCTTCCAGTCAGCGACCGGACGTGTGCATACCGTCGTCACCGACCCTGGTTGGACTCGAGAGGATTCGGTATCGGCAAAGAACCTGGAGGTGCGCGAAACGCTGACCGAGATCATTCGCGAACAGTGGAAAAGCCGCCCCGAACTCATCGACAAGATCGTGCCGACATACCCGCCCGGGGGCAAGCGAATGCTGCGCGACAACGGCGTGTGGGCCGCCGCGTTGCAGCGGCCAAATTCCGCGCTTGTCACCAGTCCCATTGCGCGCTTCACGGAAACTGGCCTGGTGACTGAAGATGGCGTCGAGCATCCGGTTGATGTCGTCGTCTATGCAACAGGATTTACCGCTGCCGAGTTTCTCGATCCGATTAAGATTCACGGTGCTTCAGGGCGAACGATCAAGGAGCAATGGCAGGGCAACGCGAAGGCGTGGGGGGGCATTGCCGTGCCTGACTTCCCCAATTTCTTCATGGTGTTGGGCCCGAACACGAATTACGTTGTGCACGGCAGCCAGCACTTCATGATGGAGTGTGCAGCCGAGTTCGCTGTCGAAGCGATCCATCAAGTTCTGCGCCGAGGCATCAAAGGCATCGAAGTAAAGCCAGAGGTTCTTGATGCCTTTGTCGAGCGAGTCGACGCCGAGAATCAGCGCCGCGCTTGGGGCCGGCCGCAGATTCGCTCCTGGTACAAGAATCGCTTTGGTCGGGTTTCTCAGGTGTGGCCGTTCAGTCACCGCGAGTACTGGCAACTTACCCATGACGTCGACTTTGACAGCGACTTCATCTCGCATTGAGCTAACAGGCCTTCGGAGCGTAGAAAACTATGGCTTTGGATAGTGTCTCGCAGGCCCTTTTGCAGTCCTGGGCCGCAGCGGCAGGGGCGAATGCGACTCCACTATGGAAACTCGATGCCGTGCAAGCGCGGGCAGCCGCCGGACGCAGAGTGCTTCAGCGTGACCCAGGGCCAGCGATGGCGCGCAGTGAGGAAGTCGCGATTCCGGTACGAGATGGCTCCTCTATCCCGGCTCGACTGCTGGTGCCTACGGTGCGACCGCGAGGTGTGTTGATGTACGTGCATGGCGGCGGCTGGGTGTTGGGCGAACTGTCCGAATTCGAGGCCATCGGGCGGAAGCTTGCTGCATGCACGGGCGCGGCGGTATTGCTGGTGGGCTACCGCCTTGCGCCGGAACATCGTTTTCCAATCCCGCTGCAAGACACGTGGGACGCTCTGCTATGGGCGAATCAGCACAAAGTGGAGATCGCAGGAGACGACGTCCCGCTGGTCGTCGCTGGGGACAGCGCTGGCGCCAATCTGGCGGCTGTCGTCGCTCGGTGGTCGCGGGAGCGAAACAGCCCAAAGCTGGCGGCGCAAGTGCTGGTGTATCCCGTGACCGATGCAGATTTCACGCGCGCCTCCTATCACGAACCGGAGAACCAGACCTTCCTCTCAACGCCATCCATGGCCTGGTTCTGGGACCAATATGTGGCCGATTCATCTGCACGCATGCATCCCGATGCATCTCCGCTGCGTGCCAAGGACTTGTCGGGCTTGCCTGCGGCATTCGTGGTGACAGGGCAGCACGACATCCTGCGTGATGAAGGACAGGCCTACGCCGCCGCGATGGCTGATGCTGGCGTGGAAGTGGAACAGCATGAAATGGCAGGCCAGATGCACGGATTTTTCACTATGACAGGCATCCTGCCGGCCAGCGATCAGGTGCTGGAAAGAATAGGCGCCTTTCTTGATCGCAAATTGCTCGCATGAAGTCGCGCCATCCAACAGGCTGCCGAGCTACTTTTCAACACGAGTCGTCTACAGGCACTTGATCGAGCGGCGGCCCTAGTTGTTCGGCGTTGCCTGCGCAATCACGTCCCGTGCATAGGCGCGCGTTGATGAGCGCTCTGGCGTCACGGCGCTTGTCCGTACCAGCGTGTGCGGCGCGTGTCGTCGTTGGGTGCCTCGCGCTCGCCATGGCCATCGGCAATGGTGACCGTACTGATGGCGATCTGTCCATCTTCTGAGATCTTGTCTTGCGACTCTCGTGGGATCAACTTACAGCGCCTGTCACGCACCACGCGCCGACCGAAACGAAGTGCTTCGCCAGCTCGCCTAGGGGTGGTTCAGGCTTGCATTCGAATTCTGCATGGCTTGACGATAAAATATAAATCTCGAATAATGAGATATATTAACTTTAATTAAAGGGCATTAAATGAAACTGGTGAGCTTCGAATGGCAAGGCCGTGCAGGTTTTGGTGCGGTGATCGATGCAGGCATCGTGGACTTGGGTCAGGCGTTCAACGGGCGGTATGTCAGCCTGAAGGATTTGCTGGCTGCAGATGCCGTGGGTGAGGCTGCCGAGCTGGTATCGGGGCGCCAGGCAGATTTTCAGATGTCGGACGTGACGCTGCTGCCGGTGATTCCCGACCCCGGCAAGATCTGGTGCTGCGGTCTGAACTACCACGCGCACGTTCAGGAAACCAATCGCGAAGTCACTGAAGAGCCGACCTTCTTCTTGCGCGTGGCAAGTTCACAAGTCGGTCATGAGCAGGCCATCGTGCGGCCCAGGGAATCGACGCAGCTCGACTTTGAGGCGGAAATCGCCGTTGTCATCGGCAAGGGCGGGCGTCGCATCGCCCCAGCAGAGGCGGCCCAGCACATCGCGGGTTATGCCTGCTACAACGATGGCAGCGTGCGCGACTGGCAGCGCCATACCTCGCAGTGGATTCCGGGCAAGAACTTTTGGCGCACCGGCGGATTTGGCCCCTGGATGGTGACCGCAGACGAAATTCCGTTTGACACGCGCCTGAAGATGGTGACGCGCCTCAATGGACAAGAGATGCAGAACACCACCACCGACATGATGATTCATAGCATTGCCAAGCAGATTGCTTACGTGTCCACCATTGCGCCGCTTGAAGCGGGCGACGTCATCGTTACAGGTACGCCGGGTGGCGTCGGTGCACGACGCCACCCACCAGTCTGGATGAAGGCGGGCGACGTGGTGGAGATTGAGGTGGAGCGCATCGGCGTGCTGCGCAATCCGATTGCTGACGAGCAGTGATCCGGCTCCGTACGAATCGCGCATCAGCCTTGGCTTCTTTCATGTTCACGGTCATTCACAGACCGGCATGAAGACCCTATACCGATGCATGGTGGGCTGCGTGCCCATCGCATGGCTTCCTATCCTGAACAGCGCTCAGAACTAGCTGTCCCAAGGTCGCGCAGACCTGATCTGCGGGAGCCTAAATCAACGCAATGGCTTCCAAAAAAGGAAGAGGCGATCCGGGACATCGCCATCAGGCAAACCAGAGCAACGCTCTATCGAAAAAAGAATTTATGCACGACGTTGCGATCATCGGTCTCGGCCCCACGGGGGTAACGCTGGCAACCCTGCTCGCACAGCAAGGCCTTCGGGTGCTGGCGATCGACCGCGAGGCGGGCATCTATCCCCTGCCGCGTGCAGTGCATTTCGATGGTGAGTGCATGCGTGTGTTCCAGAGCATCGGCGTTGCCGATGCCTTGAAATCCCAGGTGCGTCCATCGCCGGGCATGAAGTTCATTGACTCCGACGGGCGGCTGCTGATTGATTGGTCGCGCGATTTGGAAGTCGGGCCCATGGGCTGGTATGCCAGCTACCGTTGTCACCAGCCCTGGCTGGAACAAACGCTGCGGCAAAAACTGGCCGAGCACGCCGGTGCGGACATTCGCGTGAAGCACGAGATGCTCGACTGCACGGTTGCGTCAGACGGCGTTGATCTACGCATTAAGGATCTTTCCACCGGCAAAGCGCTGCAAGAGAAAGCTCGCTACGTCGTCGGTTGCGATGGAGCGCGATCCATCATGCGTGGACTTACCGGAGCGCGCATGGACGATTTGCAGCAGCACGAACAATGGATCGTGGTGGACATCGTTCTGAATCATGAGCGCCCCGATTTAGGCGACTACAGCATCCAGTATTGCGATCCGTCGCGCCCGGGAACTTACGTACGCGGCGTGGGCATGCGCCGGCGCTGGGAGCTGATGTTGGTGCCGGGCGACGATCCAACAATCATTACGCAGCCGGAATCCATCTGGAAACTGCTGTCGCGATGGGTCACGCCACAAGAGGCCACGCTGGAGCGCCCCGCGCTCTATACCTTTCGCGCTGTTGTCGCGCGCGGGTGGCGAAAAGGCCGCTTGCTGCTGGCGGGCGATGCTGCGCATTTGACTCCGCCGTTCATGGGGCAAGGCATGTGTGCGGGTATCCGCGATGCTTCCAACCTCGCATGGAAGTTGGCGGCAGTGATTCGCGGCGAGGCAGGTGAAGACTTGTTGAACACTTATGAATCCGAGCGCGAGCCGCATGTGCGTGAGTTCGTCTCAACGGCGGTGCGCCTGGGACACATCATCCAAACTACCGACCCGGATGTCGTGCGGCGGCGCGACAAGGAGTTTGCACAGCCTGAATTGTTTTCGACTCCGCAACCGTCGCTCGGCCCTGGCGCTCATGTGGGAGGCGCCCTTGGCGGACGCATGATCCCGCAGGCGGTTCGCGCCGACGGATCGCGCACGGACGATGACACGGGCTACGCCTATTCGTTGTTTGTATCGCCCGTCGCGCTAGGTGCGGCGAAGGCCCTGATCAAGGACCGTATGCCCATCGTCGCGGTCACCGAGCCTTCGCTGACGAATTGGATGGAGGCGTCGGGCATCGTTGCCGCGTTGGTACGCCCCGACCGCTATGTCGCGGGGGGCGCCGCGACAGACCGCGAGCTGGAGCAATTGCTACAGGCACGCGGCGCAGATTCCCCGATCTGTGCATGAGCGCCGGCGGCAAGGGCGCCACAAACACTTGAGCAACATTGCGCAGCGCAACCTGCGCAAGTGTTGAAGCGGGCGTGACCCGTAGCGTAGCAGTCTGGACGACCCAATGATCGGTGTTGCGTCAGACCGAGCGGGTTTCCCCGCCGTCGGCGCGCACGTTCTGCCCGGTGATGTACGCGGACTCGTCACTCGCGAGAAAGCGTACGACCCGGGCCAATTCGGCGGTACTTTGCGCGCGGCGCAAGGGGATCTTGCTGGTCCATTCGGGCGGCACTGCAGCGGGATCGTCCTTTGTAAATCCGGGGAGCACGTTGTTCATGCGGATGCCTTGCGGCCCGTACTCATCGGCATAGAGCTTGGTGAACGAACCCAGCGCGGCGCGCAGCGTTGTCGAGATAGAGAACATCCGGTTGGGTTCGAAAGCCCCGGCTGTAGAGATGTTGACGATCGCGCCACCGCCCGACGCAAGAAGGTGCGGGGTAGCGATGCGAGCCATGCGAACTACGCTCAACAAGTACAAATCCACACCGTGCAGCCAGTCGTCATCGCTGATGTCGAGCAGCGTCCCGCGTGCGGCGTGGCCACTGTTGTTGATCACCGCGTCAATGCGACCGAACTTTTCGATTGCGAGATCAACCGTCGCGCGCAGGTCCGCGATGTTGGTGTTGGAGCCATCAACGCCGGCACCGCCTAGTGACTCGGCGAGCATGCGACCGCGGCCGGACGGAGACAAGGCCACGACACGCCAGCCGCAGGCCGCAAGCTCACGCACGCAGGCTGCGCCAATGCCGGAACCTCCGGCGACAACAATGCCGACCTTTTGCTTTTCCGTGCCTCGCGGGCTATCTCCAATCTTGGTCATGCGCTGACTCCTTCGAGTGTGTGGTGTTAACTGCGGCTCCGGGAATGCCCCAATGCCGAAATTGACTTTTTTCTCAATTGTTGAGATAAAATTACAAAATCAATTATACAAAAGAGACAGCGTTTTATGAAAATTTCCGATCACATCGCAGATTCGCCCATGACCGGCTTACAGCTGCGCGTCGTCTTCGTGTCGATCGTGCTCGTCGTGCTCGATGGTTACGACTTGACACTGGCGGCATTCGCCGCGCCGTTCATTGAGCGGGGCTTTGGCGTTTCGAAGACGCAGTTGGGGATGGTGCTGTCGGGCGCCCTCATCGGGATGTTGGTCGGCTCGATCGTCGTCGCACCCATTGCCGACCGAATGGGGCGCCGCCTGACGGGGGTGCTCGCGACGTGCGTGATCGGGATCGGGATGTTGATTGGTCCGTTCGCTTCAGCCGAACGTGGAACCATGCTGTTGGTCATCAGCCGCATCATCACCGGCGTCGGCATTGGTGCCCTTGTCGCCGTGGTCGGCGTGATCCTGTCTGAATACACCGCCAAGCGCGTCTATCCATTGGTGATGGCGATCTACGCGGCCGCGATCAATATCGGCGGATTGCTCGGTGCCATGCTTGTCGGGCCGATGCTGGCCACCCATGGGTGGCAATTCGGCTGGTGGGTCGGGTTTGTCCTCAGCGTGATTGCCGCGATCGGGACCTACTTTTTGCTGCCGGAGTCGCTCGCCTGGTTGGCCGAGGGGCGTCGTCGCGACTCGCTGCTGCAACTGAACAGGATCCTCGCGAAGATGGGGCAGCCCACGTTGACCGCGTTGCCGGAGTCTTCGAATCCCGATGTCAAGGTGACTGGGGCATTGCGCACCATTGCCAGCGCCCCGTTGCTCTGGCAGACGGTGCTGATGATCTTGTCCTACGTTGCCTACATGGTGAGCTTCTACTTCCTGACCACCTGGGCGCCCACCACGGTGGCCAGTATGAACCACAAGCCGTTGCTGGCTCCCCAGCTCGTTGTTGCATTCAGCTTGGGTGGCATCGCCGGGAGCCTCGTCTTCGGCTTCATCGGCAACCGCATCAACTTGCGCATCCTGACGCCCATTTTCCTGGTGATGGCCGCGGCGGCCATGTCGTACTTCGGCATCGCCGGCCCGGCGATGCCCGGTGCGATGTGGACGGTGTTCATCGCGTCGTTCTTCGTCTGTGCCGGAACGGCGGGTTTTTACGGGATCGTTCCGCTCCTGTATCCAACGTTGGCCCGCTCAACGGGCTACGGGGTGGTCATCGGCATGGGTCGCTTTGGCGGCATCGCGGCGCCCATCCTTGGCGGTATGTGCTTCGATGGTGGCATGGACATGGGTACGGCCTTCACACTGTTTTCACTTCCGATGTTGATCGCCGCCGTCGGCCTTTTGGTACTGCACGTTGGACTTAAGTGCTCGGCATCACGTGAGCGCGCAGCCTTGGCTGCGAGATCTGGTGGCACGCAGGCCGACCGCAGTCAGCAAGCCTACTAACAAGAGGGCTGCCCTTCAGGTCGCCTCGAAAAGGAATACACATGTCACTCGCTGTCGCAGCGCTATCCCATGCGCCGTCTTTCGGTAACGTCGATCCAGGCGGTACCACGCTTGCCGAAATCATGGCCGGCATCCAGGAGGTTCGCGCCTTCATTGAGCGTTTCGCCCCCGAGGTCGTCGTCGTTTTCGGGCCCGATCACTTCAATGGCCAGCTGTATTCGTGCATCACGCCGTGGGTGATCGGTGCGCAGGCTGAGGGGGTCGGCGACTACGGCACGACCGAGGGCTTCATCAATGTTGATGGCGAGACCGCGCGGCAGCTGCATGCCGCAGTGCTGGATCAGGGCATAGACATCGCGCGATCGGAGCGAATGATGGTTGATCATGGCGTCATGCAGCCCGTGGACTTCTTGCTTGGCAAGCGTCATACGCGGCCCATCGTCCCGGTGTTCGTCAACGCAATTGCCTTTCCATTGACACCGATGAGGCGTGTGCGCGAGATGGGTGAGGCGTTTGGCAAAGCTGCGCTGCAGCTTGGAAAGCGAGTGCTCTTCATCGCCTCGGGGGGCATTTCGCATTCCCCGCCAATTCCGCGTTGGGAGGGGGCTCCTCCCGAACTGAAAGCACGTTTGGTTTCGTATGCCCCCACGCGCGAAGAGCGCCGCGCACGTGAACAGGCCATCGTGGATGCGATTCAGAGGATCGCGGATGGCAAGGGTTCGAGTGCCCCGCTGAACGAGGCTTGGGATACCTTGCTGCTTGACACCTTCCGATCGGGTGATTTGTCACCGGTTGATACGTGGGACAACGACCAGTTCGTCATTGATGGTGGCTCAGCTGCACATGAGATGCGCAGCTGGATAGCGGCTTATGCCGCGCTCTCAACTGCTGGTAAATACAAGCTGCCTGTCGACCGGTATTGGGCCGTCAAGCGCTGGGGCGCCGGTTTTGCCGTTCAGGCGGGATGTGCAGCATGAACCGTCTTATGACCTTCTGGGAAGCAGTGTCGGATCTTCCGCATCGTCTGCATTACGTTGACGTCGGGCCGTGGCGCACGCGTGTGCTCGACCTCGGCGAAGGTGACAGGGTCGTAGTGCTTGCCAATGGCACCAGTGGCCACATCGAGGCCTGGACGCAGAACGTGCGTGCGCTGGTTCAGGCTGGCTACCGTGTCATTGGTTACGACTATCCAGGTCATGGGTACACAACCCTGACCGATCACGACTTGGAAATCCCCGAGTACGGGTCGCACTTGCTAGGGCTGCTGAATGTGCTCAATCTCGAGCGTGTCCATCTTGCCGGGGAGTCACTCGGGGGATGGATCGCGGTCAAGTTTGCTGCCCACCACTCTAATCGTTTGCTGAGCGTGATTCTGAGTGCGCCGGGCGGCCGCGTGGTTGGCGAGCAGAAGGTAGACAAGGCTCAATCAGTGAGCAAGCAAGCGGTCACCGAGCCGACGTTCGAGAACGTCAAAAAGCGCCTTCAGGTCGTGATCCACGACCCACAGAAGATAACGGAAGAGTTAGTGCGCGTTCGCCAAGCTATATACAGCCGGGATCCGAGCGGGGCAAACATGGCTCATATCTCGGTGTTGCGTCAGCCGGACCAGCGTTGGCGCAACCGTGTCACAGATCAGGATTTCGCGGCCATCCCCGTGCCAGCGCTCTTTGTCTGGACCGACCATGAACCTACGGGCGACGCTTCAGAGGGCCGGCGCTTGGCTGCGCTTATTCCTCAAGGCGAGTTTCTGCTTGTTGAGGGCGCTGCGCACTGGCCCCAGTGGGAAGGTGCGGAGGTGTTCAATGCGGCGGCTATCTCCTTCCTCGACAAACAGCACCGCCAGAGCTAGCCAGAACATGACCCCTATGACGATCCTCTCTGAAGCTATCCCTAGCATCGCTCGTGAGCTCTACGACGCCCGCGTTGGTGTCTATACCGTTCCTTACGTCAGCCCGCGACTGCCTGAGCGCGACCTTGATGCGGCCTATGCAATCTCGGCTGAGTTCGCCGCACTGCGCGAACGGAATCTAGGCGTGCGCAGGGTAGGTCGAAAAGTGGGACTGACGAATCCGAACGTGCAAAAGCGCGTCGGCATTAGTGAACCTGATTACGGAGTTATCCACGACGACATGGTTTTTCAGTCGGGTGTGGTGTTGCCCAAGTCGCGCTACAACCGATTGCTAATCGAAGCCGAAGTTGCATTTGTGCTCAAGAGCGATATTTTCGATGCCACGCTCGAGCGAGTGGCGGCGGCCATTGACTACGTGACACCCGCCTTCGAGGTCGTTGATTTCCGCTACGACGGCAGCGTGGGGCAGATTGTGGACACCATCGCCGACAACGCCGGATGCAGTGGCATCGTGGTCGGCGAGGAAAAGCATCCCTATGGCTCGGTAGACCTCAAAGCGGTCGAAATGGTGATTACCGGCGGCGGCAAGGAGATTACTCGAGGCGTCGGAAGCAATGTACTTGGCGACCCGATCAACGCCGTGCTCTGGCTGGCCGACACAGCCATCCGCACAGGGCAGCCGTTGCGAGCTGGCGAGGTGCTGCTCTCGGGTTCGATCGGCTACATCGAGCCTTGGCCGGTGGATGTCGAGTGTGTTGCCACCATTACAGGTCTCGGCCGTGTGGTCGCGAGTGTCGATTCCAAGGCATGAGTTTCGAGAGAGAGAACTACACCATGAGTAACTATTGCCCCGTTGATGCAGTCACCCGCGTCGAGATTGAGCAGCTCATTTCCGAGATGCTTTACCGCCTGGATCACAACCAGGCCGATACCACGTGGGAGCTCTATACCGAAGACGGTGTCTCAGTCGGGCCCTTGGGCACGATGAATCGCGAGCAGAGCAAGACTTGGGGTGCCAAACGGGTGAAGCAAGCGGACATCGTCAGCCGCCATTTCATTGGTGGAGTCCGGTTGGTCTGGGACGGCGATGAAGTGGCCGGCACCGTGCAGTATCTGACGTTCCGCGACACCAACGAGCCGCAGACACAGCCCGCTTCTGTGGGTGAGTTCCGTGAGCGGTATCGCAAGGTCGATGGTCAGTGGCGATTCGCCCGCCGCGAGATCGTGCCAGTCTTCGGAGGCAACGCTGCTGCTGCGCATGCGGCGCGGCTCACAGAAAGTGAGAGCAAGTCATGAAAGCAGCAGATCTCGTGAGCGGGCCCAAGATATTGGTGCATCAGACGTTGCCTTCGTTCTCCATTCCGGAATGGGTTGAGGTTGCCGGCTACCACGGCGTCATCCTCGATCTTCAGCATGGCGAACTCGGTGTCGACGCCGCGTGTGGCATCCTGCGCTCGATTCCTCGCCACAACGCTTACGCTTGGGCACGTGTCGGCTCGACTGACCCCGGCCAGATCCTGCGCCTGCTTGACAGCGGCGCGCGCGGCATCGTTGCCCCCACGATCGAGTCGCGCGAGCAGGCACAGGCCTTGGTGGCTGCGACCAAATATCTACCCGTTGGTAATCGCAGCATGGGACCGTCGAGGCCAGGGCTCTACATCGGTGATTCGTATGCCGAAGCAGGCAACCTCGCCGTCTCGACCATTGCGCAGATCGAGACCCGGATCGGCGTCGAACGCGCGGAGGAAATCATCTCCACTCCGGGGCTGGACTCGATCTACATCGGTCCTGCAGATCTTGCCGTTTCCTATGGCCTGCCGGGGCGTGGTGACTGGGACGACGGGCCTGTTCGCGACGCGATCGTCCACTTGCGCAAACTCACCCGGGCCCATGGCGTGACCCTCGGCATCTATTCAGGCAAATCTGCATACACCGCGGCGTTGTTGGCCGATGGACTGGTTGACTATGTCGCATTCGGTATTGACCTCGTTCTGTTGAATCGCGCGCTCGGCGACAACATCAACGAACTCAAGACCGCGCTATCTACAAGGAATCGCTCATGAGCAAAACCGCGGACGTTCTCATCATCGGTGCGGGGCCTGTTGGCCTTTTGCTAGCCAACCTGCTTGGACAGCAGGGAGTTAATGTTCTTCTCGTCGAGAAGAGCGAGACCCTGATCGATTACCCACGCGCAGTGGGAATCGACGACGAAGCCCTGCGGGCGATGCAGACTGCTGGCCTTGTGGATGAGGTGTTGCCTCACACCATCCCCGATCAGAAGATCTATATGGTCAACGGTGATCGACAGATCCTTTCTGAAGTCAACCCGACAACTCGCGAGTTTGGGTGGCCCCGCCGCAACGGATTTGTTCAGCCGCTGGTGGATAGGGTGCTGCTTGACGGGCTCAAGCGTTTTCCGAACACAGCGGTGCGGTTCAGTACCGAGGTCGTCGATTTGCTCGACGATGGCGAGGGTGTGGTGGCCACAACTGAGCGTGGCGAGAAGCTGCGCGCACGCTACGTAGTCGCAGCAGAAGGCGGTGCCTCGCGCACTCGCAAGCAACTGGGTATTTCGTTCGACGGCGAAACTCGACCCTCCGATGGCATCGTCATTGACGTTGCCAACGACCCCATTGGAACGCCGCACGCCGTGTTCGGCGGCGACCCGAAACGCAGCTATGCCAGCATCGCACTGCCGCATGGGATCCGTCGTTGGGAATTCACGCTGTTCGAAAGCGAAGATCCTTCGCTGGTGGAAAACGATGACTACATCCACGCGCTGCTGGCACCGCATGTGCCTGACCCAACCAAGTTGGAGATCATTCGTCGTCGCGTCTATCGGCACCACGCGCGCGTGGCCGGACAGTTCAAGGTTGGCTCCATCTTCCTCGCGGGCGATGCCGCGCACGTGATGCCGGTGGTGGGTGGACAGGGATGGAACTCCGGCATCCGCGACGCTTTCAATCTGGCCTGGAAGCTTGGTGCGGTGATCAATGGCGCATGCGGCGATGCTCTGCTCGAAACATACGAGATGGAGCGAATGGGGCACGTCAAGCAGATGGTCGCCGTCTCACTTGGCATGGCCAAGGAAATGACGGATCACGACCCCGCGAAAGCCGCGGAACGAGACCGGATCGCTGCCAACCGCACCCCCGAGGAACGTGAAGCACAGAAGCGGCAGGCCTTCAAGCCTCAACCCAAGTTCGACAAAGGTGTGGTGGTACACACACCGCTGCCGAGCTTCAAGACGGTGCCGGCGCGCGATGTGCCCAGCATGGCTGGTGCCATCTTCCCGCAGCCACGAGTGACCAACGCTGAAGGCGTCGAAATGCTGCTCGACGACGCCACCGGTCAGGGTTGGCGCGTAGTGATGTGGAACAACAATCCGATGGCTTTTATTTCGGCCGAACGTTGCGCTGCGCTAGCGCATCTGCGCGTACGACTTGTTCAGGTGGTGCCTAAAACACAACTGCCGTGGGCGCGTCGCCACGCCCCTGCGGGAGTTACGGTGATCGGTGACTTGGGTGGAGAGCCCAGCTTGCAAGCCTGGTTTGACGCTAGGCCGGTCGGTGCGGTTGTTGTTCGTCCTGACCACGTGGTTGCCGCCGAATGCTTGGCACAGGTGCTGGACGATGTGCTGGCACGTGTATTGGATGCTGCGCATTTCTGTATGCCGCATGAATAACTAAATCAGCCAGAGCGACAAGAAGCTCATCTTCGAGGAAAACGCACGAAGAGTATTCGGGCTCACGTGCTGATGATCCAGTGAAGTCCGGGCGCCCGAAAAAAGCGGCGCCCACCACAAAACCCGTTCAGTCATCCGGCTCCATCCGGATGAGCGGGACGCGCTGTTCGTCGAAAAAGTAACAGCCTGATGCAGCACTTTCCGGAACGGGCCGTTTAAATCAGGCACGTAGCGCGACTGCTTTCGGGCAATCCGCTTTTCGTATTGCAGTCCACTCTTATAACTACGCATTGGAGACGCATATGAATTCGAAGTCACCCAACGCCGTGCTGCGCCGGAGCGCAGCTATGGCGTCCCTCGCCACCTTGCTCTTTGGCGCCCAGGCTGCGCACGCACAGAGTTCGGTCACGCTGTACGGCATTATCTCCACGGGCGTGGGATGGGTCAGTAACGTGGGCGGAAGCTCGTCCGTCCAGATGATTGCAGGCACGATGCAGAATAACCGCTGGGGCCTGCGCGGCGTCGAAGATCTGGGCGGCGGTCTCAACGCGATCTTCACGCTCGAAAACGGCTTCGACATCACCAACGGCCAATTCCAGCAAGGTGGACGCATGTTCGGACGCCAGGCCTACGTCGGCCTGAGCGATAAGTCGTGGGGTACGGTGACGCTCGGTCGCCAGTACGACATCCCGTTCGACTATCTCGACCGTTTCGAAGCGCCGGTTGCCGCGCTGGGCCTCGCCACCCATATCGGCGACAACGACAATCTGTTCGGATCGTATCGCTACAACAACGCGATCAAGTACCAGTCGCCGACGGTAAACGGCTTGCGTGGGTCGGTCATGTACGCGATGAGCAACGCGCCCGGCCAGTGGTCCGTGAATCGCTCGGTGAGCGCGGGCGTGGCCTACGACAACGGGCCGCTCAAGCTGGCGCTGGTCGGCCTGAATACGAATTACCCGGGCGCGACGCTTAATCCGAACGGCGCGGTCACCGACGATTACGTCGGGCCGCCGTTCCTGCTGTTCCATACCAGCCCGATCAACAGGAACGCGGGCGTGAGCCGTCAGCGCGTATTCGGCGGCGGCGCGCAATACACGTTCGGCAAGCTGCGCCTGGGCGGCGTCGTCACGGACGTGCGGTACGACTATCGCGACCACACGTCGCTGCATCTCGACAACTTTGACATCAACGTCACCTACGACATCACGCCGTTCCTCGTGCTCGGCGCGGGCTATGTTTACACGAAGGGGCAATACGGCGGCGGTATCGACGCGGCTCCGCACTGGAACATGGGGCAGATCAGCATCAACTATCTGTTGTCGAAGCGTACCAACGTCTACGTCTTTACCACCTATCAGCGTGCGACCGACGCGAAAGCCGTTACGTACCTGCTGGCGCCGTCGAGCAACGGAAACCAGACGGTGGTCGTGACTGGCATTCGTCACGTGTTCTAAAGCGCGCCCTCAGTCGCATCGCGCCTGACTTCACCCGCTTGAAAAACGACGCCTCCGCAACGTGCCGGAACCGGCGAAACGGAGGCGTCGAAGCGGTGAAATTCGCACAACGCGAATACAGTCGAAATCTAGTCGGGATAGTCATGAGCAGCGTGCGCGTGCTCGATCTGACCAACGTGCTGCCCGGCCCGTTCGCGGGCTATCAGCTCGCGTTGCTCGACGCCGACACCGCGCTGAACCGGCGCGGCATGGGCACCTCCTTTCTCTCGCAGAACGCTGGCAAGCGCTCGCTGAACCAAAAGCGATGACGGCAAGGCGATTTTCCGGCGCCTCGTGCGAGCGCGGACGTCGTGCTTGAAAATTTCCGGTCCGGCGTGATGAGCGTGACCGGCGACGCGTATGCCGGCAAGGATGATGCACTGCCCGCGCCTGGCATCCGCCCTACCCGTTTCGGCGCGCTGGCGCGCGCTGACCGCTTTCGAAACGTCTGCTCTCGGAAATCATGAAATTGTTGATATCGTTTATTGATCGCCTGCCTATCGCCCGAAAGCTTCTCCTGTTGGGAATCCTGATTCTGCCCACCATAGGCGTCCCAACGTACCTCCAGGTCAAGTCATCGTTGAACGCCGTGAGCGCTGACAGCATCGAACAGGCCGGCCTCGAGTCCGCACGCGCGCTCCTGTCATTGATTCAGCTGACGCTGCAGCACCGGGCGCAAGCCGCCACGCTGCTGGGCGGCAACAACGCCGTCGCCGCGAGTCGCGAAGCGACGCGGGCAGCGATGGACCAGGCCATCGCCCGCATCGACCAGGATCTGAAGGCACGAACGCGCCGTCCCGACATGATGCGTGCCTGGGAAAGTGCGGTCGCGAACTGGCGTGAGATTGCAGCGGCAGTCGACGCGCGCAAGCTCAGCGACAAGGAATCCACTATGCGCCACACGGAGATCATTGAACAATACCTCTCCCTTCTTGATCTCCTGCTCGACGACAGCGGCCTCGCGCTCGATCCCGAGGTGGGGACGCACTATCTCGTGCGGGCGGCACTCGTGAGCTTGCCGAAGGCCACCGCAACGCTGAGCCTCACGCGGTCCCGGGGCGCCGGAATACTGGCCAGAGGAGACGCGAGCCCGACGGAACGGGCCATGCTCGCCTCGCTGGCCAACGCTGCATCGGATCAGGCCGACGATCTGAGAAAGGCCTTTGACAAGGCCTTTCACGCGGAGCCCGGACTCAGTGCCGCGCTCGCGGACGAGCTCGATCGCGCCAATACGTCGATTCGCGCGGCCCTTGATCTGGCGACCCGAGAGATCGTCAGTGCCGACGCGATCCACTACGCGGCAATCGACTACATCAAAACCTTCACGGGCGCGTTGGACCCGCTCTTTGCGCTCGAAGCCCGCGCGCTCGACAGCCTTAAGGCACAACTCGACCTGCGCTCGAACCGCGTGCATCGCGCGATGCTGGTCCAGGTCGGACTGCTTGGCATGATGCTGCTCATCGCGATCGTTTTGTCCAGTATTGTGGTACGCCGCATCACGGGGCCGCTCCGTAATGCGCTGGCCTTGGCGAATCGTGTGGCCGACGGGGATCTCACGAGTCATATCGAAGTGGCCACCACGGACGAAACCGGCCAGCTAATGCAGGCGCTGAAAGCGATGAACAGCAGCCTGGCCAGCATGGTTGCCCGGATTCGCACGGGAGCGGAAACCATTTCCACGGGGTCGGCGCAGATCGCTGCCGGCAACGCGGATCTTAGTTCGCGAACGGAAGAACAAGCCGCGTCACTTGAAGAAAGCGCGGCGAACATGATACAGCTGACGTCGACGGTTCGTCACAACACCGAAAGCGCGAGACAGGGCAACACGCTCGCGGCCCACGCATCCGAAATCGCTGCGCGCGGCGGCGAGGTAGTGGGGCGCGTGGTTCACACGATGCGCGATATTTCGAACAGCTCGACGAAAGTCGCCAACATTACCGCCACGATCGAATCCATCGCATTTCAGACCAATATTCTCGCACTCAACGCGGCCGTGGAGGCCGCCCGGGCCGGCGAACAGGGGCGCGGCTTCGCGGTGGTCGCGAACGAAGTGCGCAACCTGGCGCAGCGCGCGGCCACGGCCGCGAAGGAGATCAAGGACCTCATCAACGAGTCGGTGGATCACGTGAGCGCCGGCGCCGAACACGTGGACGAAGCCGGCCGGACGATCAACGAAGTGGTGTCCGCCGTGCGCCGCGTGGCGGATCTGATGGGCGAGATCGCAGCCGCCTCGGACGAACAGCACAAGGGCATCGAGCAGGTAAATTCGGCGGTGGTCCAGATGGACCAGGTCACGCAGCAAAACGCGGCGCTCGTCGAGCAGGCGACGGCGGCCACCCAGTCGATGAGCGAACAGGCCGCGCTGCTCAAGCGCGCGGTGGATGTGTTCAAGGTGTCGGACGGAAGGATGCCTGCGTACCTGTCCTCGCCCTCACACCACCTGGCAAACGCCTCGAGCATGCGGAAGGCGTAGGCGGCGCTGGTGAGACCAACCGGCACCTCGGATTCCAGCCACGAGCTAACCGGTTGTGCCGCAAGGTGGGAAAGCTTGATGGGCATGAGCGAGTCAAGCGGTCCTCGTTCCGTTCTGCTTTTTCCGCGCTTGGTCAATTCGCCCCCGGGTGCGGGGCGCCGCAGGGACGCCCGACGACGCCCAGTCGCGAGGATCAGCCCGGCGGAACACATAACGCCACGCCAAAACAACCGCCGCACCCAATCCAGCGGATCAGCGCGACTGCCGCTTGTATCCTTCGCCGCCGATGCGTGCTCGGTCTACCGCCGCAATTCGGTTGCGTCCCTGGTCTTTTGCCTGATAGAGCTGCGCATCAGCCAGATTGATAAACGCGGTGATATCGATGTCTCCGGTCGGCACGACGGTGGCTACCCCGAAGCTTGCCGTCACTCGCTGACCGTGCGGGGAGCGCAGGTGAGCGATGGCTTCCTCCGCGATCAGCGCGCGGCAACGCTCCGCGACACGCACGGCGTCATCGGCATTCGTGTCGGCGAGCACGAGTATGAATTCTTCCCCGCCAAACCTGCCCAGAAACGCATTCGGCCCAACTGCCTCTTCGAGCACGCGCGCGAGGCGTTTCAGACATTCGTCGCCTTGAAGATGACCGTAATAATCGTTGTACGATTTGAAGAAATCGATGTCGACCATCACGAGCGAAAGCGGGTTGCCCGATGCCGCCGCGCTCGCCCATTCGCGGGCAATGATCGTGTCGAACATGCGACGGTTGCCGACCCCGGTCAAACTGTCTGACAACGAGAGCCGCTCCAATTCGCGCTGGAGTTCCGCGAGCCGGGCCTCGGTGCGCTTACGTTCACTGATGTCGAACATGAAGCCGATTAGCGCGTCAACGTCACCGTTCGCTTTGCGCACGACGTGGACAACGTCGCGAATCCACACATACCCGCCGTCCGCAGTCAGCGCGCGATAGTCCGCCTCATGATCGGCGCCCGCTTGCGACTGTGCGACGCAAAATTCAACAACCGCTTCACGGTCCTCCGGATGCATCCGAGAGGCCCAGTCCTCGACCGTTCTCCACGTCGACGGCGCGTAGCCAAGCAGTTTCTCAATCTGCGGGCCGATATAGGTGAACTGCATTGTCGCCCAGTCGATCTTCCAGGGGATCGCTCGGGTTGACTCGAGCAACGTGCGATAAACCGCGGGGTTGTCCTCGCCGGGCTGGTGTCCGGACGATACCAGGCTGTCCTCGTGGCGCAGGAATGCGGCTTGAAGCGAGCTCGGAGCTAAATCCTTTTCTTCGTGACTCATTGTGGTCTTCCAATACCCTGTAAATCCATTATCGGCAGGTGCGGCAGGGTCCTGAGCACAGCGCGAAGATTGATCGCCTGCAGACCCGCAAGTCATCGGTTGCCAACAACCGCACGTTTCCAATTGTCGCCGAGGTTGAGGCAAACTGGGCTGCTGCCGATTCGGTGCGACGTCGCCCCGAATTTGAGTTGCGCGCGGATATGGCGCCCATCATGTAGTCGGGAAATTGGACATGAAGAAGCGAGACCCGCCGCCGCAGACGGGCCTCCGCTACAGCTACCCCCTCACTTTCGGCGGCAGCCCCTTGCCCGGCGAGTAGAGGATAAGACTCGGGCTAATCAATTTGTCCGACGCGACCACGGCATGTGCCAAGGTGTCGAAATAGATGGCGTGCTCCGGATCGGCAACCGCGGACTTTTTGATTTCCCTTGCCAGTTCGTCCCACTCGAAGCCGAGGTATTTCCTGTGTTCGTAGAACCAGACGACGTGTCCTTCACGTGCTAGCGACTTCGGGATGTCGCGTCCGTCATCTCCTGCATCTGCACAGCCCTTTCCGTCGTCATTCTCTGAAGTACTCATCAAGGTCTCCTGTGATGTGCGCGGGTTCAGCCGAGCTATCGGCCAAGCTCATCATCGCAGCAGTATCGAGCCTTGAGTTTCAGTAACTTCCGAATAACTTCGCCGATGTGTCGACACTCGAAACGTATCGGCTACCGACAAAAACGCTCGCGACGTACGACGGGTTGAAAACACGAGTGCGTCACTCCCTAGCCGCTTCCCGCTTCCCGCTCCCGCCGCCGGTTTCCCGCTTCTCCGCGAAGCCGGACGTCGCGTTCGATTCGAACCCGCGCGGCGTAACCGGCGGGCAATGCCGGTGTCACGCCAATCCTTCGGCTTTCAGGCGCCGATACAGGGTGCGCTCGCTCAACCCCAGATGGGCCGCCAACGCCTTGCGTGTGCCCTGAAAATCGCGAACCACCGTGGCGAGATCGACCTCGCCGCCAGTCGTGCGCATCTCCGTCTGGCGGGTTGTTGCCACGTCAAGTGCGAGGTGCTCGGGCCTGATCACGCCGTCGTCGGCAAACAGACGCGCGCGCTCAAGCACGTTTCGCAATTCCCGGATGTTGCCTGGCCAGTCGTATCGGACGAGTTGCGCCATGGCCTCCGGCGAAGTATGCAGTCGTTGATCGGGTTCTTTGCCGCCTCGCTGCAGCAGCGACTCCACGAGCAGGGGAATATCGTCTCGCCGCTCCCGTAACGCGGGCAGGTGAATGGGGAAAGCGCTGATCCGGTAATAGAGATCCTGTCGAAACGCGCCTTCGGCCACCATCGTTTGCAGCGGCTTGTGGGTGGCGGCGACCAGACGGAAATCCGCCTGTTGCGTGTCGACGGAACCGACCCGGCGGTAGGTGCCCGACTCGATCAGCCGCAACAGCTTGACCTGCATCCCCAGCGGTACGTCACCGATCTCGTCGAGGAAAATGGTGCCGCCTTTTGCCGTCTCGACGAGTCCGGCCTTGCGCGTATGCGCGCCGGTGAATGCCCCCTTCTCGTAGCCGAACAGTTCGCTCTCGAATAGGGTTTCGGTCAGCCCCGAGCAGTCGACCACCACAAACGGGCCGCGCGAGCGCTGGCTCGCCTCGTGCAACGCGCGCGCAAACAACTCCTTGCCACTGCCAGACTCTCCCAGCAGCAGCACCGGCAGTTCGGCAGTCGCCACCCGCTGCAGTTCGCCAAGGGCGCGATTGAACGCGGGCGACTTGCCGACCAGCCCCTGACGACTGGCTTGCACCGACGCGTGTCGTACGGTCTGCAACCGTTCGACGAATCCAACCACTTGATGATGGCTGTCCACGATCGGCCGGAGTTCAACGTCGACATGCTCCGGACCCCGCGGCGTGTGGTGGATGTGGAGAACGCGATCCGGCCCCTTGCTGATCAGCGCGCTTTGCATAGGGCAATGCTCGCCGGCCTGATCGCAGGGCACCGCGTAATGGTGCGACATCGCATAGCACTTGTGGCCGACGTAAGGCTTTCCTGCCGTCGCGAACTGGCGCTTGTAGGCCGTATTGGCCGCCAGGATCTCGTAATCGGTGTTCATCACGATCATGGGCGCGGATTCGTGATCGAGATAGGAAATCAGGGCCTGGACCTGAAAGGCCTGAAGAACTTCGGGAACGGGGTGCATGGCGGATGCTCGCGATAGTCGACCGGCAACGACTGCCAGTACTGCCATTTGGCAGTATGCCACTGCCAAATGGCACTGTCACGAGCGACAGAAATCGCTCGGTCTCATCCGAGAACTAAATTTTTATTATTTAAATCATTGGGTTAATGGAATTTCGTGAGTTGGCACGAATTTTGATAGTTATCAGACATTCGATTGATTCATGAGGCGGAGATCATGGAGAACTTGTACATCGAGGGTCACTTCGACCCGGCGACCAGCACCATCAGCTATATCGTGCTGGATCGCGCCACAAACCAATGCGCATTGCTCGACACTGTGCTTGATTACGACCCGAAGTCCGGCCGGACCTCGACACACAGCGCCGACCACCTTATCGAGCGGGTTCAGGCGCTGGGCGCGACGGTGCAGTGGATTCTGGAGACCCACGCTCACGCCGACCATTTGTCGGCTGCGCCCTATCTCAAGCAGAAGCTGGGCGGTCGTATCGGCATTGGCGAGCATATCCGCCAGGTGCAGGATGTGTTCGGCAAACTGTTCAATGCGGGCAGCGAATTCGCGCACGACGGAAGTCAGTTCGATCACCTGTTCGCGCACGGCGAGCACTTCCAGATCGGCGATCTGAAAGCCCGCGTCATGCATACGCCGGGGCATACCCCCGCGTGCATCACATACGTGGTCGAGGAAGGCGACCAGATCGCCGCCTTCGTGGGCGACACGCTCTTCATGCCCGACTACGGCACGGCGCGTTGCGATTTTCCCGGCGGCAATGCACGCACGCTGTTCCACTCCATCAACGAGGTCCTCAGCCTGCCGGCACATACGCGGCTCTACCTCTGCCACGACTATCAACCCAACGCCCGCAAGCTGGAATTCGTCACCACTGTCGCCGACGAACGCAAGCACAACGTTCACGTGCGTGACGGAATCAGCGAGGAAGAGTTCGTGGCCATGCGCACGACACGCGACGCGACGCTGGACATGCCGACGCTGCTGCTTCCGTCAGTCCAGGTCAACATGCGCGCGGGGCAGTTGCCGCCTGCGGAAGGCAATGGCGTGCGCTACCTGAAGATTCCCCTTAACGCTGTCTGAAAACGCGAGGCGCCATCATGAATATCAATGTGGGCGGTGTGGACCGTGGCCTGCGAATCGTCGCCGGCGCGGTGCTGATGATGCTTGCGGCCACCGGGACCATCGGCTGGTGGGGGTGGCTGGGGCTGATTGCCGCGATCACCGGGCTGGTCCGGTTCTGTCCGCTCTACTCGCTGTTCGGCATCAGCAGTTGCAAGACACGGGGTCGCTGACCCCATCGCTCGGACGGCACCTGCGCGGCTTTGCCCCCGAAATGCCGACGCCGAAGCACCTATAGTCACCGAGGAGACACGCCATGAATACCAAGCAACTGACGGCGCAATTGTCCGTCTGCGCGCAGGTCTCGCCTGCCGACGTTCCGGACATTGCTGCCGCCGGCTTCAAGTCCATCATCTGCAACCGGCCGGACGGCGAAGCCGCCGACCAACCCAGCTTTCGCGAAGTGGAGCAGCAGGCTCAGGCGGCAGGGCTGGAAATCCGCTACTTGCCGGTGACACCCGGCAGGGTTTCCGACGAACAGGCCGCGCAGTTCGATCAACTGCTCGACGTGTTGCCCAAGCCGATCCTTGCGTATTGCCGCAGTGGCATGCGAAGCACGACGCTGTGGGGACTCTCGCGCGCCGATCGCCTGTCCACCGGCGAAATCCTCAAGCGCGCCGAAGCGTGCGGCTACGACCTGAGCGCGGTGGTGCGCCGGATCTCACAGACCGCTGCCACGCCGTTCACTGTCGCTGATTCGACCCACCGGGTCGTCATCGTGGGCGGCGGTGCGGCCGGCATATCCGTGGCGTCGAGTCTGCTGGCCCGCCAGCCGGGCCTCGACATCGCCATCATCGATCCCGCCGACGTGCATTACTACCAGCCTGGATGGACGCTGGTGGGCCGCGGGGTATTCAAGCCCGCACAAACCGCCAGGGTCATGGGCTCGCTGATTCCGCGCGGCGTGCGCTGGATCAAGTCGGCTGTCGCAGGCTTCGAACCGGAGCGCAACGCGGTCTTGCTCGACGGCTGCCGGGTCGTGAAGTACGAGCAGTTGATTGTGTGCCCGGGGTTGAAACTGAACTGGGAGGGTATCGAAGGGCTCACGGATACGCTGGGGCGCAACGGCGTGACGTCGAATTACCGCTACGATCTCGCGCCCTACACGTGGGAGTTGGTCGAGCGCTTCAAAGGCGGCAATGCGCTGTTCACCCAACCGCCGATGCCGATCAAATGCGCCGGCGCGCCTCAGAAAGCGATGTACCTCTCGTGCGACGCGTGGCGACGCGCCGGTGTGCTCGACCAGTCTCACGTGAAGTTCTTCTCGGCCGGTAATGCGCTGTTCGGCGTGCCGGAATACGTACCGGCCCTCATGGAGTATGTGAAGTCCTATGCCATCGATCTCAATTTCGGCCACAACCTGACGGCCGTCGACGGCGTACGCAAGATTGCGACCTTCAGCGTGGCATCCGCCCAGGGCGACGCCGGAAAAATCGAAGTTCCGTTCGACATGATCCACGTGGTGCCGCCACAAACGGCGCCCGACTTCGTCAGCCGCAGTCCGCTGGCCGATCCCGCCGGGTGGATCGACGTCGATCAGGAGACGCTGCAGCACAAGCACTTCAGCAATATCTTCGGACTGGGAGACGCCAGTAATTCGCCCAACGCGAAAACTGCTGCGGCCGCGCGAAAACAGGCGCCGGTGGTGGCGCACAACGTGCTCTTCAACCTTGGCCTCAAACGCGGGCAGGCACGCTACGACGGTTACGGATCGTGCCCGCTGACGGTGGAGCGCGGCAAGATCGTGCTGGCCGAGTTCAAGTACGGTGGAAAGCTCGCGCCCAGCTTTCCTTCCTGGCTGATCGACGGCACGCGCCCCTCGCGTCTGGCGTGGCTGCTCAAGGAGCGCATTCTGCCGCCGCTCTATTGGGAAGGCATGCTCAAAGGCCATGAGTGGATGGCACAGCCGGAAATGGTCGGCTGATGCGCGCTCGTTCCATGACAACCCATCGAGATCCTTTGCCATGACTGTCAGTCTGTTGCTGGGCGCCATCGTCGGCTGCGTCATGGGCCTGACCGGCGCCGGCGGCGGTATCCTCGCGATTCCGCTGCTGGTGTTCGGCCGGCATCTGAGCGTGCCGGAGGCCGGTCCGATCGGCCTGCTGGCCGTGGGCATCGCGTCTGCCATGGGCGCATGGATGGGCGTGCGCGCCGGTATCGTCCGTTATCGCGCGGCAATGCTCATCGCCACCATTGGCATTGTGCTCACGCCGTTGGGTTCATGGTTGGCGCATCACATGAATACCCGCTATCTGACGCTATTGTTCGCGGCAATCATGATTTGGGTGGCGCTCAAAGGATTATGGGAAGCCCGCCGCGGCAAGTCGCTGGCGCCGGTGCAGCCCGATTGCCCTTGTTTGCGCGACAAAAGCGGCCGCTTCGTCTGGACGCCGCGCTGCGCCAGCCGGCTCGCGGTGATGGGCGGCGTGGCGGGGGTGCTCTCCGGCCTGCTCGGTGTGGGCGGCGGATTCGTCATGGTGCCGGCGTTACAACGCTTTACCGATCTGGCGATGCACTCGGTCATCGCGACCTCGCTGGCTGTGATCGCGCTGATCTCGCTGGTGAGTGTCGGAACCAGCATCTACGGCGGCCATTTCGATCTCACGATCGGATTGCCGTTCTCGGCAGGTGCGGTGGCCGGCATGCTGGTCGGCGGCAGACTGCTGACTCGATGGCATCCCTCCCATCTCAAGCAGGCGTTTTCCGTGGTGTGCATGATTGTCTCGATCGGTCTGATCGCCAAGTCGATCTGAGCGTTGCCCCGATGTTCCGCGAAGATCCGTCGGAGCGCCTCTTTCGGAATCCGGAAAACAGTGGTGCGTTCTGCACTGGCGGCCTCAGCGCGACGTGGCGAAGCCGATACGTTGAACGTGGCGGTTATCGGGAGCGTAGCGAGCCAGTCAACTGAACGTCGGGCATCGGGTACCGCTGTATCGCCTCATCGCACTCAGGCCGCCTGCTCCGGCGTCTCACGCCGGTGCCAGTGCGGCGGCGCGTCCAGCGGCTCCAGGGCGCTTGTCTCGTCCAGATGAAACACTGCATCGAACTGGTGGGCGAGTGATGTCCAGAAATAGTGACTTTCACGTTCGCTCTGAGGCAGATAGATCACGCCGATCGCCCGTTCAAGCATGGCTTCGCAAAGCGGCTCCGCCGCAACCTCGTTGAGTGGTAGGAAAAACCGGTCTAGCCCGGTGCTGTGAAACAGGTATTCATAGCTGTCGTGCAATGCCGGACGCACCCACTTGTGCTCGACGTCGCCGTCCCATTGAGACGCGGCCGACACGTGTCCCGTGTAGGTGCTGAAGCCGACCAGCAGCGCTTTCGCACCGGCCGCTTCACGTACCAGTTGACCAAGATTCCACTCGCCGCGCCAATGGGAGTCCGTCGCGCGTGCATCGCCCAGGTGCGAATTGTGTGCCCAGACGACAATTCGCCCCCGTCCACCACGCTGTAGACGATAACGGGAGAGGGCGGATAGCGTGCGGTGCATGTGCGCATCACGCAGATTCCAGGTATTCAGGCGCCGCCCGAACATCGACCGATAGTAATTCTCCGCGTCGACGACAACTTCAGCATTCTGTTGCGCAAAGAACTGCGCATCGAGCGCTGCGAGGCCATCCTGCAAGAGATGGAGGCGCGCGTCGGCCCGCAGTTGCAGTAACTGGGCGACCACGCCTTCGCGGGCATCCGGCCGGGCGCCGACCGCAGTGGCGTACCCATACGCCTGAGGCTCGCGCACGTGATCGAGCGCCGCGTACCGATCGCGCGCCATGGCAGCCTGCTCGGGATCGACCCGCTCAAGATAGCGGATCACCGCATCCGCCGACTGGTACATGCTGTAGAGGTCGAGTCCATAAACGCCGACCCGTGCTTCGGGCGACAGCGAGGCGTTGTGCTCACGTAGCCACAGGATGAAGTCTCGCATCTCACGATTGCGCCACATCCAGGTAGGGAAGCGCTTGAAATCCGCAAGTGCGGCCTCCGCATCGGCATCGCCTTCGCCTTGCACGAAACAGTTCACGCGCCAGGTATCCGGCCAATCGCCTTCGATGGCGACAGCGTCGAATCCCCCCTCCACGATCAAGCGGCGGGTGATCTGTGCTCGCATGCGGTAGAAGTCTTGCGTGCCGTGCGTGGCTTCGCCAAGCAGCACGAATTCGCGATCGTGCGCCATCTCCAGCAACGCATCGTAATCGCCATCGTTGTCATTGAGCCGTTGCGCGAGCTCGCGCACGGCGAGAAAGGGTGTTGTGGCGGGATGCATCATTGAACATCCTGATGTGCGCGGGCGAGGAGCGCGCGTACTTCGGCGTCGCTCGTCTGCCCAAAGTCCCGATAGAACCGGCCAACGCCACCGAACTCGCGCTCGCTGTGCGGGCAAACGAATTCATCGGCGAGCCCATCCAGTCGTTCCGCTGTGCCCTCCGGTGCGACCGGCACGGCAACAACGATCCGCGCCGGCTTGCCAGTACGCAACGCCTCGATGGCGACGCGCATCGAGGCGCCGGTGGCGATGCCATCGTCGACAACGATGACGGTGCGCCCCTCTATTTTCAATGGTGGTCGATGCCCGCGGTATAACGCTTCCCGTCGCGCCAGTTCGCGGCGCTCATCGCTCAGTACGGCGACGATCTCCGGCTGGGTGATGCCGGCGGTCCGGATCGTTCGTTCGTCGAGGTAAAGTACTCCGCCAGACGCGATCGCGCCCATTGCCAACTCGGGATAGTGCGGCACGCCCAGCTTGCGCACGACCAGCACGTCGAGTTCGACCCCCAACGCGTGCGCGACCTCATAGCCAACCGGCACGCCACCGCGCGGCAGTGCCAGTACGATCACGTCGCTGCGTCCCGCATATGGGGCCAGTTGTCGTGCAAGCACGCTTCCGGCCTCGGCGCGATCGCTAAATCGCGGCGCGTTACCCACCCGGTACGAATTCATGAGATCACCGCTTCGGCTGTGGACCTTGCTCCGACGGGAGCGTTCGCCACGTTGGCGCTCCCTTCGAGGTACGCGGTTCGGCACGAAGCGCGATGCGATCGCCGAGAGCGCGATTCCCCATATGCCAATTGTGGGCGTCCGGTCGAGGCAATCGTTGAGGTTGATCAACAAAGTGGTACAACGAGGCGCCCCTGCCGACGCTGATTGCAACCTGGGGCAATCTCGACCCCCGTCGACGATCGTGTGAAACTGGATCGCTAGCGTGCCGCCCAGCAAGCCGTGACACCGGCGACCGGTGGGGCATCGGGAATGGAAGCGGCCCACCGCATCGGATGGGCCTCGACCTGAGCTATCTCACTAATCGGGGTTTCTCGCCCCGTTTGGCCGAGTGAAGAATGACGCAGGGGCGCATTACGCGATTCGCCGCGACCATCGCCTCCGCGAACCCACCAAAGTAAATCGCGTGGTCGGGGCTGGGCACGTGGGCCCGCTGCGCCCGTCGATCCGACCATGAAGCGACCCGCTTCGGGAGATCGGTAGATCGACGTCGTGTGCGCTCTAGGGACCGAGGTGAACTCCAGTGCAGGAACGACGCGAATGGTTTCGGTCAACGTCTCTGTTGTATCCACGCACGCCCCCGACCTTCGACAGGGTTTTCGGGTAAACGCGTATGCAAGATCTTGCATCCCCGCCGTAAACAGCAAGTGCAAGGGGCAATGCCTTGATCGCGTTTCGAAATATCAGGCCTGTATGGACTGATCTGAAGGCCGAACCCCCTGCATTCCGGTAAAACAAGCGCGCGCGACAGCACGTCGAAAAGCATCAGCCTGTGTCGTACGGCCTCCCTTGGCGGTACGTTTCAGGGCGCTGCCGCGTCGCCACTCACGAAGGAAGAGAAGTGCAGCGATTTGTCTTCACGATCCGATTCAAGTTGATGCTTGCCTTCGGCGCCTGGGCAACCCTGATGTTGGTCGTCGGACTGGTGGCGCTCACCTCGCTCTGGGGCCTCGACGCGAACGCGTCGTCGTCATACCGCCTGTCGCTGACGAGCCTGATCGCCGTGGCGTCGATGGGCGGTGCCGTCGCGATCTATTGCGGTGTGCATCTGAACCGCGTGGTATGCGGTGGGTTGAACCGCATGGGCAAAAAATTCGAGGACATCGCGGTCTCCCTTGACCTGTCAAAGCGCTCATCCAGCCCGCGCATGGACGAGTTCGGCCGCGCCGCCGTGGCGTTCGACAAGTTGATGCGTCGTGTCGAAGCGACTGTGTCCGCCGTGAATGTATCGACCGAATCGGTCGCCACCGCGACGCGCGAAATCGCGGCCGGAAATCTCGACCTTTCCGCGCGCACGGAAGAACAGGCCGCGTCGTTGGAGCAGACCGCCGCCAGCATGACGCAACTGACCGAGACGGTGAAGCAGAACGCCGACAATGCACGCCAGGCGAACGTACTGGCTACGAACGCCACGGACATCGCCGGTACCGGCAGCAACGCGGTGCAAACCATGGTGGCCACCATCGAGCGAATCAACGGCAGCTCGAACAAGATTTCCGAAATCACGAGCGTGATCGAGGGGATTGCGTTCCAAACGAATATCCTCGCGCTGAATGCCGCCGTGGAAGCGGCGCGGGCCGGCGAGCAGGGACGTGGCTTCGCGGTGGTGGCCAGTGAGGTGCGTAGCCTGGCCCAGCGATCGGCGTCGGCGGCAAAGGAAATCAAGGACTTGATTTCCTCGTCGGTCGCCACGATTCAGGATGGCTCGCAACAGGCCGTCGAAGTCAGCGCCGCGATGGACGAGATCAAGAGCGCGATCAAGCGGGTGACGGAAATCGTCGGCGAAATCGCCGGGGCGTCGGAAGAGCAAAGCCGGGGCATCGAACAGGTCAGCCAGGCCGTCACGCAGATGGACCAGGTGACGCAGCAGAACGCCGCGCTGGTCGAGCAGGCGGCCGCGGCGACCCACTCGCTCGAAGACCAGGCGGCCAAGCTCAAAACCGCGGTCTCGTCATTCAGGATTACCGAGTCAGCGCACCTCGCGGTTGCCATCGCCGCATAGCCGCGTGTAGCCGCGTCGTCGCGAACGTCACCATTTCGCCGGTGCGGGCACGGCGCACGGCCCCTCGACGCCCACGCTGGTGAATTCCGCAGGGCCCACCACTTCCAGGTACTCCATATCCGGCGAATAGTCGAAAAGGAAGTGGCGGATGCCGGGTCGTTGATGCACGCAATCGCCCGCTTCCACGAGCGTTTCCTTGTCTTCATACATGAACTTGGCCCAGCCTTTGAGCATGTAGACGATATGGAAATCGGCACCGTGGATATGCCACCCCGTACCCGCCTCGGGTGCCTGATTGGCGCGAACCAGATGCGCGATGACTTTGCCGCCGGTGGCGTCGGCAATGCCAAGGTCGCGATACATGAAGAAGTCGCGCAGACCGCCGCTCACAAATGCGGTGTCGCCCGGCTTGACGTGGGAAAAATGGCTTTCGTTGCTGTTCATGATGTCGATGACAAATCAATGAAAACTGCGGGTTAGGAATACGAAGTCGCCGTGCCTTGTACTCACGTCACAGCACGTGGGCCCATCGCGCCTCTCGGTCTGCGAGGGCCCGTACCACCGGCCAAGCCTATTGCGCGGTCCAGCCACCATCCGCGGCCCATGTGGCGCCACGCACCTCAGACGCCAGCGGCGAACAAAGCATCAAGGCAAGGTTGCCAAGCGCCTCGGGCGACACGAATTGGCCGGACGGCTGCTTTTCCCCCAGCAGGCGAGCTCGCGCGTCGTCGGGAGAAAGGCCGTCGCGCAGCGCCAGGTCGTCGATCTGTTTCTGCACCAGCGGCGTCAACACGAATCCCGGGCAGATGGCATTGCATGTCACGCCGGTCCTCGCGGTTTCCAACGCCGTGACTTTCGTCAGCCCCACCAATCCGTGCTTTGCGGCCACATAGGCCGACTTGCCCGCGGAGCCAACGAGGCCATGCACCGACGCAATGTTGATGATGCGCCCCCAGTTGCGAGCGCGCATGCCAGGTAACGCGTGGCGGGTCGTGTGGAACGCCGAACTCAGGTTGATGGCGATGATGTCGTCCCATTTGTCGAGGTCGAACGTCTCGATGGGCGCCACGTGCTGAATGCCGGCATTGTTGACGAGAATGTCCACGGTACCGAAGCGATCCTGCGCCGCAGCGAACATGGCGTCGATGGCTTCGGCGCTACGCATGTCGGCCGGATGGTGCATGACCTCGGCACCCTCCGATGCGATCGTCGAGACGGCGGCATCGACGTCGCCGAAGCCGTTGAGAATGAGGTTGGCACCGGCGTGTGCCAGTACCTGTGCGATACCCAGGCCAATGCCGCTGGTCGAGCCAGTGACAAGCGCGGTTTTTCCGTTCAGCGTCGTCATGGAATCCATCGTTCACACCAATCCAGTCGTGTAATAGAGCGCGATCACGAAGAACACCGCCATCGTCTTGATACACGTCACCGCGAAGATGTCGCGGTACGATTCGCGGTGCGTCAGTCCGGTGACGGCGAGCAGGGTGATGACGGCGCCGTTGTGCGGCAGCGTGTCCATGCCGCCGCTGGCCATCGCCACCACGCGATGCAGCACTTCGAGCGGGATGTGCATCGTTTGCGCCGCCTTGATGAACGTGTCGGACATGGCGGCGAGCGCAATGCTCATGCCACCGGAGGCCGAGCCCGTAATCCCCGCGAGCGTCGAGACGGACACCGCTGCGTTCACGAGCGGGTTGGGAATTCCCTTGAGCGCATTGGCGACCACGAGGAAGCCGGGCAGGGCGGCAATGACGCCCCCGAATCCATACTCGGAAGCCGTATTGAGCGTGGCGAGCAAGGCGCCGGACACGGCGGCTTTGGTGCCGTTCGCGAAGCGGTGGCGCACCTTGCCGAAGGCCGTCAGCAGCACGAGCAGAATGCCGGTGAGCAGCGCGCCTTCGACAGCCCAGATCGCCACCACGCCATTGATCGATATCGTCAGCGGGGCATGAATGCCGGGAAGAATGTCCGGGGTCACGTCAAAGCGATCGCCATACCAATGCGGAATCGCCTTGGTGAGCGCGTAATTGACCACGCCCACCAGGACCAGCGGCGTAATGGCCAGAATGGGATTGGGCAGGTTCTCGGTGTTCACGCGCTCGGGCTCGTTGTGCAGCGAATCGCCGTAGCCTTCGCCGTTGGCCGCAGCAATGCGGCGACGCCACTCGAGGTAGCTCAGGCCAACCACAACGATGAAGACCGCCCCGGCAACCCCCAGCACAGGCGCTGCCCAGGCCGTGGTCTTGAAGAACGTGGTCGGGATGATGTTCTGGATCTGCGGCGTGCCCGGCAGCGAATCCATCGTGAAGCTGAATGCCCCCAGCGCAATGGCACCGGGCATCAGGCGCTTGGGGATATTGCTCTGTCGGTAGAGTTCCGCTGCAAACGGATAGACGGCAAATACCACCACGAACAAGGAGACGCCGCCATAGGTGAGCAGCGCACACACCGCGACGATCACGGCGTTTGCCCGTGTGCGGCCAATGTACTTGATCGCAGCGGCAACAATGGACTCGGAGAAGCCGGACAGTTCGATGACCTTGCCGAATACGGCCCCGAGCAGGAATACCGGCAGGTAGAGCTTGACGAAACCGACCAGCTTTTCCATGAAGATACCGGAAAAGACGGGTGCAACGGCGTCGGGCTGGATCAGCAGCACAGCACCCAGCGCCGCGATCGGGGCAAAAAGAATCACGCTATAGCCGCGATACGCAACAAACATCAGAAACGCCAATGCGGCGAGCACGATGAGAAACGACATTTTGTCTCCAGTATGTTTGCCTGCACGTTGCTGTGCTGGCTGAAGTTCTTACGACCGGCAGCCGCTTACGCAATAACCGTGCCTTCGTTGCTTAAGTCCTTGATCGGGAAGGACTCCGGCAGTTCTCGCCCCGCAGTGACCGACGAAACGAACAGCGAAGCGCGGCAGAAAGGAGTTGGATTGTCTCGATTTGGAGACGGCCGGCGCGCGTTGCTTGGGCTGCAATACCCAAAATTCCCAACAAATCAGTGTTGAGAAGGCGTTTTCACGGATAGAGCCGGCGTCTCAGTTTGTGGAATAATCGTCTCGAAATATGGACAAATGGCGATTTCGAGATGACTGATGACAAAACGCCGGACACCGTCACGCTAGGCAAGGCGAGAGGCTTGCTTTCCGATTACGGATTCGTTCGCAAGCACGCCATGCAGTCGCTGTTCGAGACGCTGGACAATTCCAGTGAGGGCACCGTGGTCGTCGACGGCGATGCGCGGATTGTCTGGATCAATCGCAGTTACGCCGCTCGCTTCGGATTCACCAATCCCGATGAAGTGATCGGTCTGGATTGCGAAACCGTGATTCCCAATAGTTTGATGCGCGAAGTTGTGGCGACGGGCCGACCAATCCTGCTCGATATTCTTGAGACAGGGCAGGAGCCGCTGGTGGTCACGCGGCTTCCGATTCGGGATTCGCGCGGTGGAACCATTGGCGCCGTGGGATTCGCGTTATTCGACGAGCTGAAGGCGTTGACGCCGATGTTCAGCAAATACTCGCGACTGCAGTCGGAGCTCCTTGCGACGCGCCAGTCGTTGGCGCAGGCGCGGCGGGCGAAATACAGCTTTTCGAGTTTTGTCGGCACCAGTGCGGCAAGCCTGGAGACCAAGCGCCTCGGGCGTCGCGCCGCTCAGCTCGATTCGCCGGTGTTGCTGCTTGGGGAAACCGGGACCGGCAAGGAGTTGCTGGCCCATGCGATTCATGGCGAATCCATGCGCGCAGACAAGCCGCTGGTCACGGTCAATGTCGCCGCGATTCCCGATGCGCTGCTCGAAGTGGAGTTCTTCGGCGCAGCGGCCGGTGCCTATACCGGAGCGGACCGTAAAGGCCGAACGGGCAAGTTTGAACTGGCACACGGCGGAACACTCTTCCTTGACGAAATTGGCGACATGCCGCTATCCCTGCAAGGCAAACTGTTGCGGGTCTTGCAAGAGCGCGAATTCGAGCCGATAGGGTCGAACCGTGTCGTCCAGACGGACGTGCGCATCATCGCCGCCACGTCGGCGGATTTGCCGAACCTGGTCGCGCAAGGGAAGTTCCGGGCCGATCTGTACTATCGCCTCAACGTGTTGATGATTCGGGTTCCGCCGCTGCGCGAGCGTGCGTCGGACATCGAGGCCATGTCATATGCGATTCTGGATAAATTGAGTTCGCGCCGTGATGCGGGGCATCTGGAATTGAACGAAGACGCCATCGGCCGACTCAGGGCCTATCGCTGGCCGGGGAATGTGCGTGAATTGCACAACACGCTCGAGCGCGTGGCATTGCTCTCGGAGAGCGGGCGCATCGACGCGCGTTCATTGGCTCGCTTCATTGGCGACGGCGTCGGCGCGCAAAGCGAACCCGATGGGGCGGCGGATGCGGAGGCGGTCGTCGGTCAGGCGAGCGGCGATCCGGGCGCGGCTGACGTGCCGCGATACGACGAGGCGATGAAAGCGTTCGAGCGACAGTTGCTGATCGACGCGTTGCGTGCCGCAGGCGGGCGGGTCGCGGAGGCTGCCGCGCGATTGGGTATCGGGCGCGCCACATTGTACAAAAAGATGGCACTCCTTGAGATCGGCGCGTAGCCGCGCCAGCCGAACCACGATCGTTCGATGCCGGAACGTGCGAAAGCCCCGCCGGCAGCCATGCCGGCGAGGCTGCTTCCAACGTATCGCAGGGGACGTTGCAATACGATCAGAAAATGACGGCCATGCCCAGCATGCCGACGAACTGGCCGGACGTGCTCGACCCGGTCAGGTTCTGCGAGTCGCCGACGGCCGGCGAGGCGGCGATGATGTTCCCCGCCCCGTTCTTGCCCAGCGTCTGCCCGCTCGCGTGCTGATAGGCCTGAAGCGCATACAGCACCGTGCGCTTCGACAACCGGTAGTACTCACGCAGCGAAAACTGATGATAACGCGCGCTGTCGGTCACGCCGTTCGCACTCGTCGCGGCGGTGTACGAATAGCCCGCGCCGACGTCGAAGGCCGGCGTGAGCTTGTACACGCCCAGCACGCCCACCGTATTGAAGATCGCCGAGTCGGTGAAGATCGAACGGCTGCCCGGCAGATATGTGACGTGCGAGATGTTCGCGCCGAGAACGAAGTTGCCGAACGAATAGTTGCCCGCCGCCGCCCACTGCTCCAATGCCCGCGCGCTGACATATCCCTGGTTCAACACGGACGTGCCGAAAGAGCCCGTCGACGCACTGTCGAACCCGGTCGTCGTGGCCGCATTGTTCAGGCGCAAATACCCCGCACCGACGGACACCGGCCCATTGTCGTAACGCAAGGCCGCGCTGATCGTGCTGCCCTTGCCTGTGCTGCCCGCCTGGCCGCCGAACGCATACATCACGCTGGCTTGCAGGCCCGCATACGTTGGCGTCGTGTAGAC
>NZ_KB290540.1:53538-54563 GCF_000282835.1 Pandoraea sp. B-6
GTTGATGCGGATCGTCGTGTCGAGGCCGTCGATATCGCCTGGATGCGCGCCGGTAGCGCCCGTCAGCAGGTTGCTGCCCGTGAGCGGGCCGACGAACTGGTAATACGGCGTGTACTGACGACCGATCGTCGCCGTGCCGAACTTGTTGTCCTGCAGGCCGACGAATGCCTGACGATTGAATAACTGACCGGCGCTCGCGGCTGCGCCCGTGTTCAGGTCGAAGCCGGCCTGCACGTCGAAGATTGCCGCGGTGCCGCCGCCCAGATCCTCGCGTCCGCGCAGGCCCCACTTCGATGCGTAAAGATTGCCCTGCCGCAGATAGACGTTCGACGCGCCGTTTTGGTTGTTTACGTAGGTGACCGCGCTGTCGACCATCCCGTAAAGCGTGACGTTCGATTGCGCGGCGGCCGCGCCGGCAATCGTCATCCCGGCCGCAAGTGCGACCGCGCGCCTGCACTGACGTGCATTCCTCATGTGTGTCTCCTTCTTGGTGATTGACGTGGGTGGTGCTTGTTTTTCTGGAACCCAGTGATAGCGCGACGCCGCACTCAGCTACGCAGTGCCGACTGCGCGGCCAACCGCACGGACGCATTGGGGGCGCCGTAGCCGTCATAGCCGCCGCGCCGCTCGACCAGTTCGAAGAAGAAGCGGTGATCGACTTGCGCCGTATAGGCGTGCAGGAACTCGCCGCCGCTCGCATCACGGTCGAACAGAATGTTGTGCTTGCGCAGGGTGTCGACGAACGCCTCGTTCAGGCCGAAGCGCGCGGCAATGTCGTTGTAATAGCTTTGCGGAATTCGCAGGATCGGCACGCCGTCGCCTTCCAATCGACGAACCGCCAGGGCGATATCGTCGGTGCGGAACGCCACGTGGTTCAGCCCGGAGCCCTTGTAAGCGGAAATCGTCTCCGAGTGGATCGTGCGCGGATCGACCGACGCGTTGAGCACAATGCGCACCGATCCGTCATGGCTGCGGATCGCCTGGCTCTGGATCTGCCCGTAAGGATCGTGCAACACGACGCTATG
>NZ_KB290540.1:54573-82705 GCF_000282835.1 Pandoraea sp. B-6
TGGAATCCGAACACCGACCGGAAGAACAGCGCCCAACGTTCGAGCGAGCCGCCCGGCACCGACAGCGCAACGTGATCGACCGCCGTGATCGGGCCGGTCTGGGTCGGCCCGTCGATGTCTGTGAGATGGAAGTCGGACTCGAACAGTGTCGGCGCATCGGGCAACTCGTCGACGAGATAGAAGAGGCTCTGGTCAGGGGCGAGCACGGCGGGCACATTGCGCTCGTTCGGTCCCACGCGTCCTTCGAAGCGCGCGTAGCCGACTTGCGTCGCACGCGTCACGGTGTCGTGCGCCGACGGCACGCGAAAGGCCGATGCGCACAGCGATACGCCGTGGTGCATGAAGAACGCACTGGCGAACGAATCGGACTCGGCGTTGAGGATAATGGACGCGCGGCCGTGCTGAAACAGCGTGACATCCTTGGAGCGATGGCGGCCCATGCGCAGGAAGCCGAGCTTTTCGAGCCACGTCGTGAGCGTGGCGCGCGCGTTCGCATCCACCGCAAATTCCAGGAACTGAAGGTCGATGGCCGCCGGGGCCGGGGGCAGGCTCGTCAGCGTGTCGAGTCCGCGCGTCGCCTTGTCGTCGACCAGCACATCGCGCACCTGGGATTCGAGATAGCGCAGCGAGCGAATGCCATCCTTGGCGGTCGACTCGGCCGGGGCAGCCCGGAATCCGTCGTTGAAAATCTCCAGCGACAGCGGACCCCGATAGCCTGCCGCCAGCGCGGTGGCAACGAAGCGCGTCACATCGAGGTCGCCCTGGCCGGGGAAGCAGCGGTAATGGCGGCTCCATTCGAGCACGTCCATCTTGCGCAGCGGCGCGTCGGCGACCTGCAGGAAGGCCAGCTTCTCGCCGGGGATCGATGCCAGGTCGGCGAGGTCGTCACTGATGGACAAGGTGTGGAAGCTGTCGAGCCCGAGCCCGAGGTGCGGGCTGTTCACCGCCTTCACGTACTGCCAGGCGTGGCGATACGAGTTGACATGGGCGCCCCAGGCAAGCGCCTCGTAGGCGATGACGATGCCGGCCTGACGGGCGAGTTCCGCAAGCGCGCCAAGCTGATCGATCGCCAGGCGATCGTCCCGAATCACGTTCGGCGACACATTGCTGCACACCAGCATCGTGTCGACTCCGAGCGCGTGCATCACGTCGAACTTGCGCCGCGCCCGCTCGAGGTTCTGATCCAACTGGGCCGGCGACACGCCTTCGAAGTCGCGAAACGGCTGATACAGAAAAATCGCAAGCCCGAGATCGCTGGCCATCGAGCGCACCGTCCTGGGTGCGCCGTCGAAGTACAGCAGGTCGTTCTCGAACAGTTCGAAGCCGTCGAAGCCGGCGGCGGCAATGGCCGTCAGCTTGCTCGGAAGCATGCCCGACAGCGATACGGTGGCAATGGATGTCTTCATGCGCGGTGCGATCCGATCGCCCCATGGCGGGGCTGAAAGCTACGTGATTCGATGATCCATGACTGGTTATACCCACCAGTTAGATCATGCATAACTAAAGGTAATTCAATTGATGTAACGGTTGCGAGGCAAATTATAGTAACTAACTAGATGGTTAAAATTATAGTTAACCCCAGATGACGCCCGACGTTTTTGTTCTCAGAATCGGTGGCTTGATGAGCGTGAATCGGTGCTGTGCCGCCGAATGGCGACCCGCCCCGACCCTCCCCTCTGAGTGCCGGAGGGTGTCGCGCCAGCAGGTAACGTGAAGAGGAGTGAAGGGATGTCGAATGGAATGAGGCCGTCGGTATGGGTGCTGAACGGGCCAAATCTGAACATGTTGGGAACGCGTGAGCCGACCATCTACGGCTCGGAGACGCTTGCCGATATCGAGGCGAAATGCCGTCGCGTCGGCGACGCACTGGGCGTGGACATTCGTTTCCATCAATCCAACGCCGAGCACCAGATCATCGACTGGATTCATCAGGCCCGTGTCGAAGCGCACGGTATCGTGATCAACCCCGCCGCCTACACGCATACGTCGGTCGCCATTGGCGACGCGTTGCGCGCATCCGATCTGCCTGTCGTGGAGGTGCATCTCTCGAACGTGCACCAGCGCGAGGCGTTTCGCCATCGTTCCTATGTGTCCGCGGTGGCGCGCTGCGTGATTTGCGGCGCGGGCTCCGACGGTTACGAGTATGGCTTGCGCTACCTGGCCAAGCTGCTGGGCGACGCGACGGAGTGAGTATGAAGAACGATCTGCGAGTCGAGCCGAAGTCGTGGCTCATCGGCCTCATCGGCGACGGCATCGGTGCCTCGATGTCCCCGGCCATGCACGAGGAGGAGGCGCGCCGCATGGGCGTGTCGTATGTCTATCGCCGTATCGATATGGCGGAACTCGGGCGCGGCGCCGCGGACCTGCCGGCCACGGTGAAGGCGCTGGAGGCGGCGGGCTACGATGGCTTCAACGTCACGTATCCGTACAAGCAGGCCATCATCGCGCAGCTCGACGAGTTGTCCGAAGACGCGAAAGCGCTCGGTGCCGTGAACACGGTGGTGTTGCGAGGCGGGCGCCGGATCGGCCACAACACCGACTGGTCGGGCTTCTACCGTGCATTCCGCGAAGGCATGCCGGGCGACGTGGCGATGGCGCGCGTGGCGCTGATCGGCGCCGGTGGCGCGGGTTGCGCCGTCGGTCATGCCGCCATGAAGCTTGGCGCGCAGGAGCTGCGAGTGTTCGATGTCGACGCCGCGAAGGCCAACCACCTTGCGCAGGATCTCGCGGGGCGCTTCCCGAAGGCGCGCGTGCTGGCCGTCACCAGCATTGCACAGGCGCTGGACGCGGCCGACGGCGTGATCCACGCGACCCCCACCGGCATGACCAAGCTACCGGGCATGCCGATTCCGGCGACGTTGCTGCGCGCCGCGATGTGGGTGGCCGACATTGTGTATTTCCCGCTGGAAACCGAACTGATCCGTACCGCCCGGTCGGTGGGCTGCCGCACGCTCAACGGCGGCGGCATGGCCGTCTTCCAGGCGGTGGATGCCTACGAGATCTTTACGCGGATGGCACCGGATCCCGATCGAATGCTCAATCACTTCCGAAGTCTGCTGTCGAGCTGATACCCTTTCCCTAGGAGGAGACATGTCTTACCCATCACAAAGCGCCGGATCTCAAGGCGTAGAAGCACGAGCGAAGGGCGGCCCGAACGTGGCGGCCGGTACGAAACGAACCAACGCGCGCTACAAGATTCTCGCGCTGCTGGCGATCGGCACCATGATCAATTACCTCGATCGCACGGTGCTGGGCGTTGCCGCACCGCAGCTGACCAAGGAGTTGGGGCTGTCGGCCGCCGTCATGGGCATCGTGTTCTCGATGTTCTCGTGGAGTTATGTGCTCGCGCAGGTACCGGGCGGCATGTTCCTCGACCGCTTCGGCAGCAAGATTACGTACTACCTGGCGATGACGCTCTGGTCGATCTGCACGCTCGCGCATGGCCTCGTCACCGGACTGTCGGGGCTGATCGCCTGCCGGCTCGGACTGGGGCTGGTCGAAGCGCCTTGCTTCCCGGTCAACAGCCGCGTCGTTGCCACATGGTTCCCGCAGACCGAGCGCGCGATGGCGACCGGCACCTATACCGTTGGCGAATACATCGGCCTGGCGTTCTTCTCGCCGGTGCTCTTCGCCATCACGGGCGCCTTCGGCTGGCGCGTGTTGTTCATCACCGTGGGTGTAGCGGGGGTGTTGTTCGGGCTGGTGTGGTGGCGTTTCTACCGTGACCCGCAGGATCACCCGGGGGCCAACGCCGCCGAGCTGGCCTACATTCGCGGCGATGAAGCGGCCACGCCGGCGGTTGCCGTCGAACGGCAGCCGTTCAGTTGGAATACGGTCGGTCAGCTGATTCGTCGCCGCCAGTTGCTCGGCATCTGTATCGGCCAGTTCGCGGGCAACTCGACGCTCGTGTTCTTCCTCACCTGGTTCCCGACGTACCTGGCGACCGAGCGTCACATGGGCTGGCTCAAGATCGGCTTCTTCGCCATCCTGCCGTTCATCGCGGCATCGGTGGGGGTGATGTTCGGCGGCTCGCTGTCCGACTGGTTGCTGCGTCGTGGCCTCTCGGCCAACGTGGCCCGCAAGCTGCCGATCATCGCAGGGTTGCTGGGCGCATCGAGCATCGTGGCGGCGAACTATGTCGACAACAATGCCGTCGTCATCGCGATTCTGTCGGTAGCGTTCTTCGCGCAAGGCATGGCGGCGCTGGGCTGGACGCTGGTCTCGGACATCGCGCCGAAGCACCTGTTGGGCCTGACGGGCGGTATCTTCAACTTCGCGGCGAACCTCGCCGGTATCGTGACGCCGCTCGTGATCGGCTTCATCGTCGCCGCAACCGGATCGTTCGTCTGGGCGCTCACGCTCATCGGCGCCATCGCGATCATCGGCGCGCTGTCCTACATCTTCGTGGTGGGGGACATCAAGCGGATCGATCTGGCAAGCTGATCGACGTGGCACGCCAATGAAACGCCCCGGCACGCCGTCAAGGCGTCCGGGGCGTTTCGCATGTCTTCGACCACGGATCGAATCGAGCGAGTGCGCAATTGGCGTCGTGTGATTCGCGCGATGGCCGGGCGATTAACTGTACGCGCGATGCTACCGCTCAGGCGGCGACGTAACGCTGCACGACGTCGACGAGCGTGTCGCGATGCTGCGTGCGCAAGCGCGCGTGAGACGGGTCTCGCCCGAAGGCCGCCGCCCATGTGTAGCGGTTCGAAATGCGATGGAAGCAGAACGAGCTGATGATGAGGTGCAGGTCGACCGCGTCGATGCCCGCGCGGAACTCGCCGGACGCGGTGCCGCGCGCGAGCAACGATTCCAGCGTGTTGATGATGGTGGCGTTGCGGTTCTTGAACGTCTTGAGTTGCTCGACGTACTTCGCCTGATGAATGTTTTCGATGGCCACGAGGCGCACGAAGTCGCGATGCTTATCGTGGTAATCAAACGCGAACTCGACCAGTGTGCGCATGCCCTCGGCGGGATCCATGGCATCGACGTTAAGTGCCTGCTCGAGTACGCGGATGTCGCTGTACACCTTCTCGAGCACGGCTTCATACAGCTTCTCCTTGCTCTCGAAGTAGTAATAGATCATGCGCTTGGTCGTGTGCGTGCGCTCGGCGATCGCATCGACGCGCGCGCCCGACAGACCCATCGTGGAAAACTCGTGCGTCGCGATATCCAGAATGTTCTGCTTGGTCTGTTCGGCATCGTACTTGCGCCGGCCGTCGGCGGCGGGCGCCGCCGCGACAGACCCCGGACTCTCAGATTTCACCGCGCGCTTCATAGCTATTGGCTGGCAACGAAAATGAGAATGTTAGCACGCAACAATCTCGGCCAACGCCCCGTGTCGCCAGCGTCGTCGATGCCTGCAATCCCTTGAGCGTCCGGCACAGCGGCGCCTCGATCGCTGCCCGTTCTGCCGGCTCATCGCATGGCGCGCGGGTCAGCGCGCCATGCGTCGCACATCGCCCGATGACTCAGAAGAAGCCGAGCGGATTGACGTCGTAGCTCACCAGCAGATTCTTTGTTTGCTGATAGTGATCGAGCATCATCTTGTGCGTCTCGCGGCCGATACCGGACTTCTTGTACCCGCCGAACGCGGCGTGCGCCGGATAGAGGTGGTAGCAGTTGGTCCACACGCGTCCGGCCTGAATGCCGCGGCCCATGCGATACGCGCGATTGATGTCGCGTGTCCAGACCCCGGCGCCCAAGCCGAACTCGGTGTCGTTCGCGATCGCCAACGCTTCCGCTTCGTCCCGGAACGTGGTCACCCCAACGACCGGGCCGAAGATCTCTTCCTGGAATACGCGCATGCGGTTATCGCCCTTGAGCAACGTCGGCTGAATGTAAAAGCCCGACGCCAGCGGTCCGCCCAGCGCTTCGATGCCCCCGCCCGTCAACACCTGTGCGCCTTCCTTGCGGGCGAGATCGAGATACGTGAGGATCTTGTCGTACTGCTGCTGCGACGCCTGCGCGCCGACGGCCGTGTCGGTATCGAGCGGATCGCCGCGCTTGATGCGCGCCACCCGCGCCATCACCACTTCCATGAAGGGCTCGTAGATCGATTCCTGCACGAGTGCCCGCGACGGACACGTGCACACCTCGCCCTGATTCAGGAAGCCCAGCACGAGACCTTCGGCCGCCTTCTCGATGAACGCCGGCTCGCCGTGCATGATGTCGTCGAAGAAGATATTCGGCGACTTGCCGCCCAGCTCGACCGTGCTCGGAATCAGGTTGGCCGCCGCCATCGACAGAATGTGGCCACCGACCGGCGTCGACCCGGTGAACGCGATTTTCGCGATGCGACGGCTCGTCGCCAGCGCTTCCCCGGCTTCCTTGCCGAAGCCCTGCACGACGTTGAGCACGCCGGGCGGCAGCAGATCGCCGACCAGCTCGGCGAACAGCGTGATCGAGAGCGGCGTCTGCTCGGCAGGCTTGAGCACGACGCAGTTTCCGGCCGCGAGCGCCGGCGCGAGCTTCCACGCAGCCATCAACAGCGGGAAATTCCAGGGAATGATCTGTCCGACGACACCCAATGGCTCATGAAAGTGATACGCGGCCGTGTGCTCGTCGATCTCGGCGGCGGTGCCCTCCTGCGCGCGAATGCAACCGGCGAAGTAGCGGAAGTGATCGATCGCCAGCGGCAGATCCGCCGCGAGCGTCTCGCGCACCGGCTTGCCGTTGTCCCACGTCTCCGCCACGGCGAACCGTTCGAGGTGCGCTTCGAGCCGGTCGGCAATCTGCAACAGAATGCGCGAGCGCGCCTGCACCGACGTCTTCCCCCATTTGGGCGCCGCCGCGTGTGCCGCATCGAGCGCCAGCTCGATATCCGCCCCGTTGGAGCGTGGGAACTCTCCGATAACACCGCCGGTGACGGGCGATGTGTTGGTGAAATAACGGCCTTCCACGGGCGGAACGAACTTGCCGCCGATGTAGTTCTCGTAGCGCGTCTGCAAAGTCAGCAGGGCACCGGGGGTGCCGGGCGGGGCGTATCGCATGGTGTGTCTCCGGATAATTGTCGTGTCGGTGGCGCGGCGGCCACACAGGGCAATAAGCAAGTCGCGGGCCACCCGGGGCCGGTCGCCGATTCACGGGCCAGACGCCGGTTCGACAACGGGCGATGTGTGCCGAATCCGAGACAGGGTTGTCTCGTGCCATGACACGGTTGTCTCATCCTCATGACAGGCAATCGCCCAATGGCCATCGATTGACATACCGCATTGCAATCGCCTCCGGCATGGGACATGCTTCGGGAACGACTACGAGATCATCCGGCACGGGGGAGACGACCAATGCCAGCCAAGACAGAATCCGCGCACGCGCGTCGTGTGCAGGATGTCGTACAAGGTCACCTGTCGTCCGTCGCGACGGCGACGGACCCGAACATCGCGAGTTCATGGCGCCGATGTCTCGACACCTACGCGCTCGATCCGGGGGCGCGCATGACGCCGCGGGTGTTGGCGTCGTCGCAACTGCGCGAGCGGCGCAGCGCGATGGAGCGGCTGTGTCATGTCTCCATGCCGGTGCTCGAGCGTTTGCAGCGTCAGTTGATGAATCCGCGCCAGGCCGTGCTGCTCACGGCCCCTGACGGCGTGATCCTCGACTCCCGGCTGCACGACGACACGCGCGACGACTTCCACCGCGCAGGCTTGTGGCCGGGCGCCGACTGGAGCGAGTCGTGCGAAGGGACCAACGGCATCGGCACCTGCGTGGTCGAGCGTGCGCCCGTCATCATCTGCCAGCAAGATCACTTCCGCGCGCTGCACACGCCGCTCACCTGTACGGCAAGTCCTGTCTTCGCGCCGCAAGGGGACTTGCTTGCCGTGATCGATGTCTCGTCGACGAGCGCCGATGAGACCCGGCAAAGCCAGTTTCATACGCTGGCGCTCGTGAACCTGTCGGCCAAAGTCGTGGAGCGCGACTATTTTTTCCAGCACTATCGCGACGAGTGGCTGCTGCAGTTGCAGGAACCTGGCGACCATTTGGGTGACTTCGCGCAAGCATTGCTTGCGTTCGACGACGCCGGCCATATTCTCGCTGCCAATCAGAGCGCACTGAATCGCCTCGGCGCGACGCGCGACGCGCTGGTGGGCACGCGCGTGGATCGATGGTTCGCGCAAGCGCTCGACACCCTGCTCGCGCAAGCGCATCCGGCGCCGAGTGCGTGCTGGCCGATTCGGACGCATACGGGCGAGGCGCTGGTGGCGATGGTGCGTTCGCCGTTGCGTGCGGCGCGCCGGGCAACGCGTGCGGTGAGCGTGCCGCATGAGGTGGCGGTCGAGCCGTTTTCCGATCCGGTGCTGGCGCGTGAATTTTCGCGTGCGTGCCGCGTTTTCGCGCATGACGTGCCGGTGCTGATTCGCGGTGAGACCGGCAGCGGCAAGGAAGTCTTCGCGCGCGCCGTGCATGCGGCAAGCGCACGGGCCAGCGGCCCGTTCGTGGCGTTGAATTGCGCGGCGATTCCGGAGTCGCTGATCGAGAGCGAACTGTTCGGCTACGTGGGCGGCAGCTTTACCGGGGCGCGCAAGGAAGGGATGGCCGGAAAGCTATGGCAAGCCAACGGCGGCACGCTGTTTCTCGACGAAATCGGCGATATGCCGTTCGCCATGCAAACCCGTTTGCTGCGCGTGCTCGAAGACCGCAGGGTGTCGCCGCTCGGCGGTGGCGAACCGGTGCCGCTCGATATTCGCGTGCTCAGTGCAACGCACCGAGATCTGTCCGAACGGATTGCCGAGCGGCAGTTCCGCGAAGATCTTTTCTATCGGTTGAGTGGCCTCGAGGTTCGCGTGCCGTCGCTGCGCGAGCGCGACGACAAAGTCGACGTGATGCACACGCTGCTGGCGCAGGCCTGCCCTCAAGGTCCCATCGGCCTGACGGACGCCGCGCGGGATCGGCTGTGCGCGTATCCGTGGCCCGGCAATGTGCGTCAGATGCGCAGCGTGATTCGAACGCTGGTCGCGCTCAGCGAGCGCGGCGTCATCACGCTGGACGACCTGCCGGACGCATTGCGCGACGCATCGGGGCTTCCCCCGGTCGACCCGCCGGCGGAGGCGCCCCTGGAAGCGGCGGAACGCCAGGCGTTGCGCACAACACTTGATGCCTGTCAGGGGCAGGTCAGTGCCGCAGCGCGCAAGCTCGGCGTGAGTCGGAATACGCTTTATCGAAAGTTGAAGCGATTCGGCCTGCTGCGCGGATAACACCGGTCGCGCAGCCGCCGAGCGGGGCATTCACTTCATCGGGATCGGCGTTGCGCGATCCACGGGAACGGCGGTCACGCTGTTCTGCGGGGAGCCGTCGATGAGCTTGTCGGAGTAGGTGAGATAGACGAGTGTGTTGCGCGCCTTGTCGACCATGCGCACGATGCGCAGCTTCTTGAAGAGCGGAGACAGGCCTTCCGAGAAGACTTCTTCCTTCTTGGGCAGTGTCCCTTCGAACGACACCGGCCCGACCGAACGACAGGCAATCGAGGCTTCCGCCTTGTCTTCCGCAAGCCCGACCAGGCCTTTGAGTCCACCGGTTTTTGCGCGCGACACGTAACAGGTCACGCCATGTACCTTCGGATCGTCGTAGGCATCGACGACAATCTTGTGATCCGGCCCCACGAGCTTGAACGCGGTATCGACGTCGCCGATCTTCTCGGCATGCGCCCAACTCGTGGCGACCATTAGTGCCAGGGCGGCGGCTTTCTTCATGAGAATGTCTTCCGTCAGGAGTCTACGGCGGCTGCGACCGCATCCGCCACGCGTCGCCCGAGTCGGGCGCCGTGCGGCCGATTCTACCCGCGTCGCGCGATCTTCAACATCCTGCCAGGGCGCCTGCCGTGCTGGGGTCGAGCAGTTGCCGGTCGCGATCAAATGCGCTATAGTCACGCCTCTTCGCGCGGGGGGTATAGCTCAGCTGGGAGAGCGCTTGCATGGCATGCAAGAGGTCAGCGGTTCGATCCCGCTTACCTCCACCAAACGAATGACGGTTTACGTCCCCTTCGTCTAGAGGCCGAGGACATCACCCTTTCACGGCGAGTACAGGGGTTCGAATCCCCTAGGGGACGCCATCTCACGGCAGCGGTGTGACATCGACACATCGACGCCCGCCGGCGTCAGATTCGGCAAATCGCATCATGAAGCCGGCTGTCTTTCACGACATCCGGCTTCTTGCGTTTACGGACGGTCTTTCGCGAAGGGCGGCAAGATGGCGACGTGCGCCGCCGTGTGCGGCAGGCCGCGGCCGTTGCCCGGTGTCAGGGGATCAGCGGGCGTTGCCGGTACAATACCGGCTTTGCGCACGCCATGTCGACGCGCGCCGTGGTGAATTCCTCATGAGCAAACCTGCCCTCACTCTCAAGTTCAAGTGCACCCAGTGCGCCAAGCCGGTCACGTTGTATCTGCAGAAGACGACCGCGTGTTCGCACATCACGCCGTATCAGGGCTGGTGCAAGTGCGGTCAGTTGATGCGTCATGCCACGGGCGACAAGAGCGCAGTGGCGTCGTTCGTCGACTCGATGGACCCGCTATGGTCGCATCACCATCACCATTGAGCGCTGCGCCCCGCATTGTGCGTGCCGCCAGTGCGGCCCGAGCCGGCGGGGTGTGCCACCCATGACATCCGTGCTCACGCCGTGGCGTCCCGCGCCGAAGGACCCCATGCGCTTCATTGCGGCCTATCCGGCGGGCGTGCTGGCACAAGTGCGCGAACTGATCGACGCGGGCCAGCTGGCCGCGCATCTTGACCGGCGCTATCCCGAGCGCCACACCGTGCAGACGGACCGCGCGCTGTACGACTTCACGGCGCAAATCAAACAGGACTACTTGCGCAGCGCACCGCCCATCCACAAAGTCGCTTACGACGCCAGGATCGACGTCGTGCATCATGCGCTGGGGCTGCACACGGCGATTTCGCGGGTGCAGGGTGGAAAGCTCAAGGCCAAGAAGGAGATTCGGGTCGCCTCATTGTTCCGCGAAGCCCCGCCCGAGTTTCTGCGCATGATCGTCGTGCACGAACTCGCGCACCTCAAGGAAAGCGACCACAACAAGGCCTTCTATCGCCTGTGCGAGTTTATGGAGCCTCGGTACCGTCAACTCGAGTTCGATACACGGCTGTTTCTCGTTCGGCGCGAGATCGAGGCGGCCTCACCCGCTGACGATTGAGCATTGCGCGGGGGTCAAACGACAACGCCCGCCGGCATGACACCGGCGGGCGTTGTTTTTGGCGATTGCCGTTGCTATAACGCGCGAGCGATCAGTACGGATACACCATATCGTTCGCGACGGCGGCCCGCTGGCCCTGCTGAACGCGCAGCGGCGGCGCTTGCGTGACCGTCGCGACGCGACCGTCGTCCAGGCGCACGGTAATGCGGTACAGCACGTTCGGCTGACCCATGCCGTTCTCGATGCGATTCCCGGCGATGGCGCCGATCACGGCACCCCCGATGGTGGTCGCAGTGCGCCCACGCCCGCCGCCCATCGTATTGCCGAGCAGGCCGCCCGCCGCGCCGCCGAGCACCGTCCCGAGGATGTTCGGGCTGTTATTGGCGCCGTTCACTTGCTCGATCGATTCGACGCGGCCATACAGTGCTCCCGGAATCTGCTGCTGTTGCGGCTGCTGATACCCCTGTTGGTAGCCCGGCTGCTGCTGATAGCCCTGTTGATACCCCGGTTGCTGATAGCCCTGCTGGTATCCCTGTTGCTGATACCCATACTGCGGGCCCGGTGCAACGCAACCGGCCAGCATGAGGGCGGCCAGTGCCGCGCTGATTCCCGTAAGTGTCTTGATGTTCATTTTGGTTCGTCCTCGTGAGCGTGAGGTAAATGCGCCATCACCGACGTTCGCGGTGACACTGCGCACCCTGTGGTGAGTCTATTGCGACCACGACGCGGAATGTAGGGTTCCGCAGACCTTTGTGCTGTAAGAAAAGGTAAGCGTTTGTAATGGCGTGGCGCGTACCGCGACGACGGTTTCAGGCGCATTGTCGCCCTTTCGGGGCGCCCATCGATTATCGTCTCGCCAGACGAGGCATGCGGGCATGTTCTGCACATGCGTCACGAAAAGTGGGAACTTACTAACGATTTACGATTTGAGCGCTGTTTGAGGTCGTTATCCAACAGGGGGGGCGGCCGCTCCTGACCGCCGAGGCGACGATGCCACGGGCCTGCCCGTGAGCGGGCGGGGGCGTCAGGCGGGCGGGTGCCGACATTTTGAGGCGCGACCCGAAAAAAGCGCCTCGAATGAGGCGCTGTATCCCTGATTGCGCTGCCGTGATCGTCAGGTCAGCTCGGCCGCGACGGTGTGCGGCCCGCCAGCGCGGCGCCACCTCCCATGATGTAATTCTCCAACTGGTCGATGGTGAACTGCTGTTCAGTGATGATCGCCTTGACCAGGTCGCCGATGGAAAGCAGGCCCATCAGTTCGCCGTCTTTCATGACAGGCAGGTGACGAATGCGATGTTCTGTCATCAGCGACATGCATTCGTCGTTGGTCTGCTCGGGGCCGACGTAACGCACGGCTGAGGTCATGACGTCGCGCACCGGGGTATTGACTGAGGTGCGCCCCATGAGGGCGACTTTTCGCGCGTAATCGCGCTCGGTGAAGATGCCGACGATCGTGTGATCGTCTTCGCTGACCAGCACCGCCCCGATGCGTGCTTCGGCCATCAGGGTCAAGGCATCGAGTACCGAATCGGACGGGCGCACCTTGTACACCGTGTCGACCGATTTGGACTTCAGGATCTGAGCGACTGTTTTCATGGTCATCCTCCTGCGGGCTGCGGGTACTTACAGCATAGTTGAGGGCGGACCGCGCGTCATGTTCGCGTTGTCCCCGAGTGAATCCGCGCGCGGCAGACCCGCGCGGGCGCCACGACCGGCCACTTTTTGTGCATTGCGGAACCCAGCGGTGGCCGGGGCCCTCCAGATTGTTGCCCGAATGCCATTTTTTTCCCACGAGCAACGTAGAAAGGCGTATCCTAGCGGGATCGGCGAAAATTCGTCGATCATCGCCTGACGATCGCGAAAAGCTTTATCGGCGTCGCTGACAACCATGTCTTGCGAGCCGGATCACTCGCTGTGCCGATGGCGCAGACCCCACGGTCTTCGCCCTCCCGACACACACTGCTCGTCATTGTGGCACTGCCGCAATGTGCCTTGCTCCTTCGAACCATCGCCGCGTTTCGGTGCACCGCCATGCTGTCATGGCCAGTCCACCGGGTAGGCTCCTTTTGGCGTTCGATGTGCACCCGGTCACCGCCAGGGTGCGGCGACGGTATTGGCGAACGAACCTTCAGTAACATCGGTGCTGCGCTCTCGCGAGCGGTACCCTCAAGAGGACACGATATTGGCCAAGGAAGAACTGATCGAATTCAGCGGACACGTTTCGGATGTATTGCCGGACAATCGCTTTCGCGTCACGCTCGAAAACGGCGTGGTAGTGATGGCATATGCGAGCGGCCGTATGCAGAAGAACCGCATCCGCATTCTCGCGGGTGACCGCGTGACGCTGGAAATGTCGCCCTATGACCTGAGCAAGGGCCGCATCAACTATCGTCACAAGAATTAAGTCAGCGAAAACGTCTGGCTTTTGCGCGTCGCAAGGCATCGCCTCGACGCGCACGGAAGCGATGCGCGGCGACCCGACGGTCGGTCGCTGCCCATCACTTCGCATTTTCTGCCGAATTTCCCCTCGCGTTTCCCTTCACATTTCCCCTCCCGAGTTGTTGCCCGGATAGTCCCCGTATTGCTCGCAGAACGTGCTGCCTGAGCGGCCGCCCGAGCGTCTGCCATTCGCACCCGCCCGACGTCAGCGAGGCATAGGCGAGGCATAGGCGAGGCCGGCGGTGCGCGGGTGTCGTGCCGTCAGAGTTGCTCGAAGCGGTCGAATCGGCGGCCCGTGTATTCCACTTCGCTTTCGAAAGCCGTCACGCGCGCGCCAGGCGGGCCGTGCCGCATCCATTCGAGCATTTTGTCGACTTGATCGGGCGTGCCTTGCACCAGCGCGAGAATGTCGCCCTCGGGCAGTGCCTGCACCCAACCGCGCACGCCAATCAGGTGCCCTTCGCGCACGGCCGCCTGCCGGTACCCCACGCCTTGAATCTTGCCGCGCAAACGCACGGCAACGGTTTCTAGCGTGGAACTGGGTGAGAGTGACTTCATGGCGGCGAGCAGCGGAAAAAGCAACGACAAGGATTCGAAAGACGAGCCTTCAGGGAAGCGGCGATTGTAGCGCCATCGTTTGACGCTTGCCCGCCCGGTTGTCCGTGCGCGCGCTCAGTCCTTGCCCGTGACCAGCCGCAGACGCGTGATCTCCGACGGGGCGCCGAAGCGCTTGGGTGGCCCCCAGTAGCCCGTCCCCCGACTGACGTAGATGGCCAGCCGGCCGAGCCGGTGCAGGCCATGCACGTAAGGCTGTTGCAGCGGCACGAAGTACATCCACGGCCAGAACTGCCCGCCGTGCGTGTGTCCCGAGAGTTGCAGGTCGAAGCCGGCTTCCTGCGCCGCCGGCGCGCTGCGTGGCTGATGCGCGAGCAACACACGCGGCACGCCTTCGGGGGCTCCGGCCACGGCCGCGAGCGGGTCGCTCGACTTTTCCGGGTCGAAATGGTGCGCGGTGAAGTCGGTCACGCCCGCCACAGTCAGCGACGCGCCTTCGTGAGCGAGCACCACGTGTTCGTTTTCGAGCACCGTCAGGCCGATGCGCCGCAATTCTTCGACCCAGGCCGGCGCACCCGAGTAGTACTCGTGGTTGCCGGTACACACGTAGGTGCCGTGGCGCGAGGCAAGCTGCGCGAGCGGTGCGATATGCTCGCGCAAGGCGGGCACCCCACCGTCGACCAGGTCGCCGGTAATGGCGATGAGGTCGGGCGAGAGGTCGTTGGCCGCCTCGACGATGGCCTCGATATAGCTGCGGCGAATCGTGGAACTCACATGAATATCGCTTAACTGCACGATCGTGAATCCATGGAGTTCGGGTGGCAGGTTGGCGATGGGTACGTCCACGTCGACCACGCGCGCGAGGCGTCGTGCATTGTAGAAGCCCAGCAACGTGGCGATGGCGGTGAGCATCAGCACGATCACCGCCGAGCGGACGACGAGTTGCGCGTCGAGTGCCGAGATGAGCATCGCCACGCCGAGCACGACGTCGCGCAGCACCGTGAGCACGAACAGTGTCGAGAAGATGCCGATGGCCGTCATGCCGGTCCAGGTCAGCAGCGTTGCGAGCGGCTCCCGTTGGATCGCGCGGCTCATCAGGCCGAGCGGAATGAGCGCGACCGAGGCGGCGAGCCACAGTCCGCCCACCACCTTCCAGCCGACGGCGACCGGTAACGGCGTTAGCAAACGCCAGCCAATGTAAGCATGCAACAGCGCGATGAGCGCGAGCATCAACCAGCGCGGACGCGCGGGCAAGGTGCGCCGTGGCGATTTACCGTGCGCCTGGGCGGCGTCTGGCGAGGGTCGGGATGCGGTTGAAGCGTGTGGGGTTTGCGACATGGCGTTGACTGTTCGAAATTCGGGGGCGGACGAGCTCACTATCGGGGCGCGCGTCGCAATCGCAAGGGCGGCAGACGAATTACGCAGGCGGTGCCGGGTATTTCTGCGCGTTCATGACGAGCTTGTCTGCCACGGCGCGGTTCAGGTCGACACCAAGGACCGACGACAATCGCACGAGATACATGGCGATATCGGCCAGTTCCTGCTCGACGTGTCGGGCTTCGGTCGTCTGCATGACGGCCCGGGCTTCGGCGTCGGTCTGCCACTGGAAGATTTCGACCAGTTCTGCCACTTCGACGGACAACGCCATCGCGAGGTTCTTGGGCGTGTGGTACTGCTGCCAGTGTCGCGCATCGGCGAACGCCTGCAGAGCCGTTTCCAGTCCGGCCGTCTCGATGAGACGCGCGTGGGGGGCGTCGACGTTACCTTGTGCAGAAGCTTCGTTCAGAGCAGCGGTCATGGGGTGCGAAGTTCGGAGAAGGTCCAGAGGCGACCCACCGGCAGCCGGCGGGCCGACGGCGGACTGGGCAAACGCGACAAAAAGCCGTGCGAACGGAGTATGGTAGCGCGTTGGCGCTGGATGCGCCGTGCACCATCCTCGTTCCTGTCCCTCCCGAGCTCGTCACCCTTGGACCGTTTCACGCCCGACCCCGCGCCATCCGACGCAAAGCCCGAGCCGGTCTCCTGCCGCGTCACGCTCGTGCCGTCGGGCTGGCACTTCGACGCCCCGGCCGATACGCCGATTCTGCTCGCGGCGCAATCCGCCGGCATCAAGCTGCCGAGCCTGTGCCGCAACGGCACCTGCCGCGCCTGTCTCTGCCGGGCCCAGACCGGCGGCGAGCCCGCCCCGGTGGCTTACCGCATCGCGTGGCCCGGGCTGTCGCGCGAGGAGAAAACCGACGGATGGCTGCTGCCGTGCTGCGCCTATGCCCGTGCTGACCTCGTCATCGACGCGCCCGACGCCACGCTTTGTTAAACTTGGCGCTATCTGACGCTCGCCCCCGAGCCGACATAACCGATTCAGGATCAGGAAAGCCGAATGGCACAGTACGTATTCAGCATGAACCGCGTGGGCAAGATCGTGCCGCCCAAGCGTCACATTCTCAAGGACATCTCCCTGTCGTTCTTCCCAGGCGCCAAGATCGGCGTGCTGGGCCTGAACGGTTCGGGCAAATCGACCCTGCTCAGGATCATGGCCGGCGTCGACAAGGAGATCGAGGGCGAAGCGGTCCCGATGCCGAACCTGAACATCGGTTATCTGCCGCAGGAGCCGCAACTCGATCCGGAGCAGACCGTGCGTGAAGCCGTTGAAGGCGGCATGGGCGAAGTCTTCGAGGCCCGCACGAAGCTCGACGAAATCTACGCCGCCTACGCCGAACCGGACGCCGACTTCGACGCGCTCGCCGCCGAGCAGGCCAAGTACGAAGCAATTCTCGCCGCGAGCGACGGCAACAACATCGAACAAACGCTGGAAGTGGCCGCCGACGCGCTGCGTCTGCCGCCGTGGGACGCCAGGATCGGCGTGCTCTCCGGCGGCGAGAAGCGCCGCGTGGCATTGGCACGTCTGCTGCTCTCGAAGCCCGACATGCTGCTGCTCGACGAACCGACCAACCACCTGGACGCCGAATCGGTCGATTGGCTCGAACAGTTCCTCACGCGTTTTCCCGGCACCGTGGTGGCCGTCACCCACGATCGCTACTTCCTCGACAATGCCGCCGAGTGGATTCTCGAACTCGACCGCGGGCAAGGCATTCCCTGGAAGGGCAACTACAGCTCCTGGCTCGACCAGAAGGAGCAGCGCCTGAAGCAGGAAGAGGCAACCGAGTCGGCGCGTCAGAAGGCGCTGCACAAGGAACTGGAGTGGGTACGTCAAAACCCGAAGGGCCGTCAGGCGAAGTCGAAGGCGCGTCTCGCCCGGTTCGACGAACTGAATAGCCAGGAATACCAGAAGCGCAACGAAACCCAGGAAATCTTCATCCCGGTGGGTGAGCGTCTGGGCAACGAAGTCGTCGAGTTCAAGCACGTGTCGAAGGCGTTCGGCGACCGTCTGCTGATCGACGACCTGAGCTTTAACGTGCCGCCGGGCGCTATCGTCGGCATCATCGGCCCGAACGGCGCCGGTAAATCGACCTTCTTCAAGATGCTGACGGGCCGCGAGCAGCCGGACAGCGGCGAGATCAAGATCGGGCCGACGGTCAAGATGGCCTATGTCGACCAGAGCCGCGACGCGCTCGATGGCAGCAAGACCGTGTTCGAAGAGATCGCGGGCGGTGCCGACATGCTGACGGTGGGCAAGTATCAAACGCCGTCGCGCGCCTACATCGGGCGCTTCAACTTCAAGGGCTCTGACCAGCAGAAGCAGGTCGGGTCGCTCTCGGGCGGTGAGCGCGGGCGCCTGCACATGGCCAAGACGCTGATTTCCGGCGGCAACGTATTGCTGCTCGATGAACCGTCGAACGATCTGGACGTCGAAACCCTGCGCGCACTCGAGGACGCCCTGCTCGAGTTCGCCGGGTGCGTGATGGTCATCTCGCACGACCGCTGGTTCCTCGATCGTATCGCCACGCATATTTTGGCCTTCGAAGGCGACTCGCACGTCGAGTTCTTCCCGGGCAACTATCAGGAATACGAGGCGGACAAGAAGAAGCGCCTTGGCGAGGAGGGCGCAAAACCGACGCGAATCCGCTACAAGCCGATCGCGCGGTAAGGCACGAGAGGGCGCCGCAAGGCGCCTTTTCTGTTTGAACGACGGTTCGGCCGAGCGCATGCCAAGTGCGTGGCAGTAGGCCGGCTGTCATTACCCGTGTTCGACGTGCCATGCCGGCGCCCGGTGCGCCGCATGACCCGCCATTTTGACGAATCAGGAGTGTGCAAATGAGCCAGTCAGTGAATCAGTTGAATGGGAAAGTCGCCGTGGTGACCGGTGCCGCCAGCGGCATCGGCCGCGAAATTGCGCTCACGCTCGCGCGTGCCGGTGCGGCCGTGGCCATTGCCGATCTGAACCAGCAGGGCGCGGACGCCGTGGCGCAAGAAATCAAGGCCGCCGGTGGCCGCGCCATTGGCGTGGCGATGGACGTGACCAGCGAAGAGGCGGTGAACAGCGGCATCGACAAGGTGGCGGCGACCTTCGGGTCGGTCGACATCCTGATCTCGAACGCGGGCATTCAGATCGTCAATCCCATCGAGAACTATTCGTTCGCCGATTGGAAGAAGATGCAGGCGATTCACGTGGACGGTGCCTTTCTCACGACCAAGGCGGCGCTCAAGCATATGTACAAGGACGACCGCGGCGGCATCGTCATTTACATGGGCTCGGTGCATTCGCACGAGGCGTCGCCGTTGAAGTCGGCCTACGTGGCGGCCAAGCACGCGTTGTTGGGGCTCGCGCGCGTGCTCGCGAAGGAAGGCGCGAAGCACAACGTGCGCTCGCACGTCATCTGCCCTGGCTTCGTGCGCACGCCGCTCGTCGACAAGCAGATTCCGGAGCAGGCCAAGGAATTGGGGATTTCGGAAGACGAGGTCATCAAGAAGGTCATGCTCGGCGGTACGGTCGATGGCGTATTCACCACGGTCGACGACGTTGCGCAAACCGCGCTCTTCCTCGCCACATTCCCGACGGCCGCATTCACCGGCCAGTCGTTCGTGGTGAGCCACGGCTGGTTCATGCAGTAACGCGCGGACGGTGCGGGGGGCGCCGGCCGCGTCACGCGCCGGCGCCGTCCCGTTCGGTCGCGCCTCGATTCAGCCTCAGAAAGCTTCAGGAGAACGGTCATGACGGCCAACCCGCCGAAAGTCCCCAAACGTGCCATCGACCTCCCGCCTTACGAGACGGTCGCGCTCGTCTTGCAGGGCGGTGGTGCGCTCGGGGCCTATCAGGCAGGCGTATACGCCGGTCTGTTCGAGGCCGGCATCGCGCCGAACTGGATTGCCGGCATTTCCATCGGGGCGCTCAATACCGCGATCATCGCGGGCAATCCCCCCGAGCGTCGTGTGGCACAGCTCGAAGCGTTCTGGCGCACGATCTGCGAGCCCGCTGTTTTCCCGCCGTTGCCGGCACCGCTGGAGGCGGCCATCCTCAATGGCCCCGAGACGGGACGCATCGCCTACAGCGCATGGCAGGCATGGCGCGCCGTCGCCGAAGGCCAGAAGGGCTTCTTCACGCCACGCTGGCCGCAGCCGTTGCCCGCGGCGATGGGCGACCCGGCGCACGCAAGCTACTACGACACCTCGGCGCTGCGCGGCACGCTGGAGCGTTTCGTCGACTTCGACCGAATCAATGCATGCGAGACGCGCGTGTCCGTGGGCGCCGTCAATGTGCAAACGGGCAATTTCGTCTACTTCGACAACACGCGTGAAAAGCTGCGCGCGGAGCATTTCATGGCATCGGGGGCCTTGCCGCCGGGGTTTCCCGCCGTGGAGATCGACGGACAGTATTTCTGGGACGGCGGCCTTGTGTCGAATACGCCGCTCTCGGAAGTGCTCGGCACGTCGCCGCGCCGCGACACGCTCGCGTTCCAGGTGGATCTGTGGAGTGCGCGCGGGCCACTGCCTGACAATCTGAACGATGTCGCGGGCCGCCAGAAGGACATCCAGTTTTCGAGCCGTACGCGCTTGGTGACCGACAACCTGCAGCGCGCCCAGCACTATCGTCGCGTGTTGCGCGAAGTGCTCGAGCGTGTGCCGGCCGACGTTCGCGCGCACGACCCGTGGTGCCACGCGGCGCAGGAGATCGCTTGCAGCAAGCGCTATAACGTCATCCAGCTCATCTATCGCAACAAGGAAAACGAGGGGCACTACAAGGACTATCAGTTCGGGCTCGCGACCATGCTCGATCACTGGGCAAGCGGACTCGACGACGTGCGCCGCACGCTCACGCATGCCGACTGGCTGTCCATGCCCGACGACACCTCGGGCTTCGTCACGCACGACATCCATCGTCACGAAGTCGTCTGACCCGTCGTTAACGGGCCTCATCCCGTTCGAACTACCCCTGTGGCGTGCCCCCCGACACGCCACAGGGCCCCGCGACCGGCTCGTGCGAATCGCCGGCACTTCGTTGAACCGATCCGCTCACACCGCCGACTGCGCAAGCGCCGTCGCCATCCGCTGCTTGAGCGGTTGCAGATCGAGCAGCATGGCCGTGCGCGCGGTGCCGTCTGCGGCGGGCAGCTCGACGGCTTCGCGCATGTCGTTGCGCATTTCGTGCGTGGCGCGTCCGAGCAGCATGGCGGGCACCGGCAGCTTGTCCGCCTCGTCGAGCGTGACGATGTTCTCGATGGCGTCGACGAGCAGCCCGAGCTTGTCCTTTCCATGTTCGATGACGAGAATCTTGCGCGCCTGCGCATCGTCCGGGGGCGGCATGCCATACAGCGTGCGCAGATCGACGATGGCGACCAGTTCGCGTCGCAAATTGAGCATGCCGCGTACAAAGGGCGGTGCGCCCGGCGCGGGCATGATGTCCGCCGAGTCGTGAATGATCTCGCGCAACTGATCGAGACGCACGGCCAGCATGTGTTGCAGACGGAACGACACATACGCGTGGCGTGTGCCGCGTGACGACCTGGCCCCGGTGCCGCGCCATGCCGAATCGCCTGGCGTCGCGCGCTGTGCGCTGTCCGTCTCCCGGTATAGCTCGCGATGGCCGCGCGTGAGCTCGAGCACCTGCGAATGCGTGAAGAGTTCGTCGGCGTTGAGCAGCACGATGTCGTCGGCTTGCTCGCGCGCGATGCAGCCCGAGAAGAGCTGCGCGTGCGAGGCGCTGAAGGACGGCATGGCGAGCAACTCGTCGGCGAAGTACGTCACGATGCTGTCAACGGCGTCCACCAGCAGACCGAAATGCACGTCTTCCTGCTTGACGATCAGAATCCGTCGCGGGTCCGACGCCGTGCCCGCGATTTCGGGCTCGGGGCGGCAAGGGTGCAGGCCGAGGAAGTGAGCGAAGTCGATGACCGGCACGACAGTGCCGCGCAGATTGAGCATGCCGACGCAAAACACGCTGGCGAGCGCCGAATTCTGCAAGTCGGGAATACGGATGATTTCGCGAATCGCACTCATCGGCAGCGCCAGACGCGATTGCTCGACCGTGAACGACACGCATTGCAGGCGCTGACGCTGCTGGCGGCGCTGTGGCGCGCTCAGCGCCTGACGCGCGAGCAATTGCGGCATGTTCTCTATGCGCACGAGGGCACGCGGCGCGAGAATCTGCAGGATGCGGTCGCCGTCGTCGAGCTTGATGGCGCCGCAGACGACCTGCGGCGCCGTGTGCGACGGGGCGTATTCGAACCCGGTGCGCTGCGATGCGCGCACGCGCAGAATCTCGCTCGTGGTGTCGAACAGCAATCCCACCCGTACGCCCTCGACGTCGACAATCGCGATCTTCTCGCTCGCGGGTGCTGGCCTGTCCGGCGCGTCGGCGACCATTGCCAGCAGCGGCTTGAGATCGACGATGGGAATGAGCGTGCCGCGCAGGTTGAACAGGCCAAGCAGAAAGGGCGGCGAAAGCGGCACGGGCGTGACGCGCGCCGGGTAGTTCACCACCTCTTGCAATGCCGCGATGGGCAGCGCGAATTCCACGTCGCCCAGATGAAACGAGCCGAAGACTTCGACGTCGTCCGGCGTTGAAGCGCGCGGCAGCACCGTGGTGTCGGCGACGGCGTCGCGCTGCGGGAGCGGAAATTCTGGTGTCGGTGCATTCATGATGGGGGTCCCGGGCGTCAGAGAGCGGGCGAGGTCGGTGCCGCCGCCGCCCCATGGGTACCGATCGTGCGCACATGAAAAGTGTGGTGCGCGCAGTGGATCGTCAGTTGCCGACCGATTTCGCCGCCGACCTCGACGTGCACGATCGGAATGCCGGTCTCGGCCATCAGGGACTGTGCCATCGCGGCGTTCGCCACGCCGATCAGCCCGTGCCGGGCGGGCGGCTGGTGCGGCATCATGTTGCCGCCGCCCGCGATCACCGCCTCGATTTCGCTGCGGCGTGCGCGGTCCGCCCGCATCAGCGCGAGGAGCGACGGCACGGCTTGCGTGACGTACTTCGCCCCGATAGCGAAGGTAGGGTTCGGCGCCTCGGGCAACAGGCAGTGCGCGAGGCCGTAGAGTCCGCGCGCGCGCCACATCAGACCGATACCCACGCACGAGCCGAGGGTAGCGCGCAGCACGTCTTCGCCGCGCCCGATGCGCACCTCGCCCATCAACACCTGGATGTCATGCGACGGCCCCATTCGATGCCCCCTGGTTCCGGTAAATGAGCGGTTGCTCAAACTGGTAGCCGGTCGAGAGCCGCGTCAGCGACTCCGATTCCCCGACAATCAACACGCCATCGGGGGTCAGCGTGTGGCGTACGTTCTCGAGAACGCGTTCCTGATCGGCGGATTCGAAATAGATCAGTACATTGCGCAGCATGACGAGATCGAACGCGTCGCGACGTGGCATGCGCTGGTACAGGTTGTGCTCGGCGAACGTGATGTGCGCTCGCAGTTCGGGGGCGACGGTGAAGCCGCCGGCGCCCGGGCGGAAGTACTTTGCGAGCATGGCCGGACGCTGCTGCTTGAGCCCGTCGATGCTGCGCCCGCTGAAGTTGCCGGCCATGGCCACCGCCAGCACCTGGCTCGAAATATCGGTGGCGTGAATCTGGTACTGAAAGCCGCTGTGCCGCGCGCGGAATTCCTCGCAGAGCATCGCGGCAGAGTAGGACTCCTCGCCGGAAGACGCAGCTGCGGACCACATCCGGAACATCCGGCCGGGATTCGCGGCATGCCAGCGCGGCAGGTAGTGTTGCGCGAAATAATCCCAGACGCGCGGCGTGCGAAAAAACGTGGTCTCGTTCGTCGTGACCAGGTTCACGAAGTTGCGCACTTCGTCGGGCGTGTTCTCGAGCAGCGCCAGATAGTCGCGGTAGCTGCACAGCGAGAGCGTGCGCAGACGCGGGCGAAGGCGGCCCTGCAACATCGTCCACTTCTTCTCGTTCATCGAGATGCCGGTGTGCCGGTGGACAGCGCGCAGAAGCGCCTGCTGGGTACCGGGATCGGCGTCGGCTTCGATTTCCATATCGGCCCCTCGTGGCGGACGTGTGATCCGGCGCGGTACGAACGACCGCAACCGGGAGATCCCGGCGAACCGCCCGGGCCGATGCCCGTGGTGTTCGCCGGATGGGGCTTACACCTTGAATCGCGACACGGTCTGGTCGAGGTCTTGCGCACCGTGGTTGAGTCCGGTGGTCGCCTGCGCGATGGTCTCGCAGGCGCCCGCGGATTTTTCCGTCTCTTCCGCCACGTGCTGAATGGCAAGGCTCACTTCGCGAGCGGCAACGAGTTGCTCTTCCGCCGCGCAAGAGATTTCGGAGATCGCCTGCGTGGTACGCGATACGCCGCCGACGATCTTCTCGAACGCCTCACCTGCCTGTCGCGACACGTCGCTACCCTGCGCCACGCGCTTGGTCGACTCGTTGATCAGCTTGGAGATTTCCTTGGTCGCCTGCGACGAGCGCTCGGCGAGCTTGCGCACTTCGTCGGCCACGACCGAGAAGCCGAGGCCGTGTTCGCCGGCGCGAGCCGCCTCGATGGCCGCATTGAACGCGAGCAGATTGGTTTGCCCGGCGATCTCGCCGATCACTTTCACGATCTCGCTGATGTCTTCCGACGACTTGTTGATCAGCTCCATGGCTTCGACCGACCGCGCGATCGCACGGGCGCCGGTTTCGGCTTCCTGTTGCGTTGCCTTGGCGAGCTGGTCGGCACCCTTGGTGTTGTCCGCAATCGAGTTGATCGATGCCGTCAGCTCCTCGATCGACGCGTTCATTTCCTCTACCGTAGCACCGAGCGCTTGTGCGCCGGTGGCGACGGTATTGGCACGGTCGGCGATATCGCGCGAGGCGCCAGAGAACTCGCCCGCCGATTTGACCACCTTGCCGATCACCCCGCGCAAGTCGTCCATCATGTGGCGAATGCCGTCGGCCAACTGGTCGATGGGGTCGTTGCCCGCCACGGCGATCTCGCCCGTGAGGTCGCCCGCCGCCGCGCGATTGACCGTGTCGAGCAGCAGCGCCACCTTGCGCTGGTCGTCTTCGGCGCGGCGCTTCACGCTCGCTTCCAGTTCGACCTGCTGGGTGATATCGGTGGCGAACTTCACAACCTTGTAGGGGCGGCCGCTCGCGTCGAGGATCGGGTTGTAAGTCGCCTGGATCCAGACTTCCCGTCCGCCGCGCCCGATGCGCTTGTAGCGGCCCGCGTCGAACTCGCCACGATTGAGCTTCCCCCAGAAATCGCGATAGGTCGGCGACGCGGCGTAGTCCGCCTCGCAGAACATGCGATGGTGTTTGCCGCGAATCTCGTCGAGCGAGTAGCCGAGCGTGTTCAGAAAGTTGTCGTTGGCGGCGATGACCGTGCCGTCGAGGTTGAATTCGATGACGGCCTGGGCGAGGTCCATGGCGCGCACCTTACCTTCGAATTCGGCCTGGCGTGCGCGATCCGCCGTGATGTCCGTGGCGAACTTGATGACCTTGTACGCGGTGCCATGGGCGTCGAACACCGGGTTGTACGACGCGCGGATCCACACCTCGCGGCCGCCTTTGCCGATGCGCTTGTATTCGCCGGCGTCGAGCTCGCCGCGGCCCAGCTTGGCCCAGAAGTCGCGGTACGCACCGGACGCCACGTAGTCGGACTCGCAGAAGATGCGGTGATGCTGCCCCCGTATTTCGTCGAGTTGGTATCCGACGGTCTGCAGGAAATTCTCGTTGGCGTGCAGGATCTGACCCTGCAAATCGAACTCAATGACGGCCTGCACGCGATTGAGCGCCGCGCTGACGGCCTGTAGTTCCTGTTGTTCCATCTGTAAATCAGGCGTGGCGATTTCCATGACGTTCTCCCTTGATACGCTTGCCCCGGCGCGTGTCGTGCGGCCGTCACGAAAGGGATGCTGCGCTAACGCTGCGTTGGCGTGCAGTCCTCTATAGACGCGATTACGACAGGGAAGGCGGCAACTTGAGATCGGGCCTACCCGTATGGCGTTTGTTGCCGCGAACGGTGAATTCCGTCGAAAGCCGCGCCAAATAAGACGCTCACGATAAAGCAACCGTGTGAGAAGTCGACGCGCTTATGTCGTCGATACATTTCAAACGCTCAAATGAAGTGGAATTCGGAGGAGGCTTGCACAGTGGGCGATGCAGGCAAGGCGCGCGACCCGGTGTTGGGCTTCCGGAGGCATGCAGGGCGGAGGATCGGGAAAAAGCCCTCCTCCCGCGTCTGAAACGGGAGGAGGGGTAGACGCAAAGTCGCTCTCTTCGGGGCATTTGAAAGAGCGACCTTCAATCTTCACGCAAGCCTCGTGCCAGATGCGCCGACACTGGAAACCCGCGTCGCTATTGATGCGTGGGGGAGCGCAGTGGGGCGATGTTACGGTGTCCGGTCTGATCTGTTACGTAACAAAGTGCGACGCGTTCGCCGTTTTGGCAACCTTCGCTTACACGGCTTACAGACGTGTTATGGGATTCCTGCCAGCGCGGCGATATAAAGAAGGCGAGCAGAGTCACGTTTCCCCTTCCAGGAGTCAGATCATGAAGTTAGTCGTTGCTGCGCTACTCGCCGTCACGCTTGCCGGGTGCGTTGTCGTGCCGGCCCAACCGTATTACGGCGGGGGCTACGGCCATCGGTGCTGTTATCGCTATTGATCGATGACGCGATTCACGAATGACAAAAATGAAGCCCCGCCGGTTCGACCTTGCGGGGCTTTTTCTATCGTCGCTCGTGATCACGCGGGGCGAGGAAGCTCGCGGGGCGGCGTGGGCGGCGCGACGATGCTGCGAAGTACGAAGGGCGCCGCAAGTCCTGCGTGTCGTTCGGTGAGCGCCAGTAGGGCGTGCGCGGTGTGCCGAGCAGGTCGCCTGGACGATGGGGCGACAGCGGGGGCACCGACGCGGGCCAGACCATCTGACGCCAACGGGCACCGGCAGGCACTACGAGAATCAGCAGGACGAAAACGAGCGTCACGACGGCATAGACGACAACAGGCGAGAGGTGGGTCTCCATCACAAACTCCAGTCGCAAAGATGTCACGCCACGGGAATGCGGTTCGGCAGGCAGCGCGTGGCGCTTTCACTATAGGCCATGGCGGCGCTCACCGATCCTGAGCGTCGGTCTCCCTGCCCAGGCCGCTCCAGCTCGTGGCGACGGGGGGCGCGATCCCGAACAGATCGATCACGCGTGCAACCGTGTCGTCGACCATCGCGTCGAGCGATGCGGGGTGGTTGTAGAACGCGGGAAGGGGCGGGTAGACGATGCCCCCCATTTCCGTGACCGCCGTCATATTGCGCAGATGCGCGAGGTTGAAGGGCGTTTCGCGCACCATCAGCACGAGGCGGCGCCGCTCCTTGAGCGTGACGTCGGCGGCGCGTGCGATCAGGTTGTCCGACAGCCCGTGGGCAACGCTCGCGAGCGTTTTCATCGAGCAGGGGGCCACGACCATGCCCGCCGTGGCGAACGAGCCGCTGGCGAGGTTGGCGCCGACTTCGCGCACGCTGTGATACGCATCGGCCAGTGCCTGCACGTCGGCGCGTTCCAGGCCCAGTTCGTGGCGCAATGTCAGCCAGCCCGCACTCGACACCATCAGGTGGGTTTCGACGCCACCCATCGCGCGCAGTCGCTTCAGCAGGCGCACGCCATAGACGGCACCGGTCGCGCCGGTGATGGCAACGACCAGACGCGTGGGCTGCGAGGCTCCCGTCGACACCATCGTCAATCAGTGGCGTATTACGCCAGGTCGGCGAGGACCTGCTTGAGTTCGCCGCTCTGGTACATCTCCATCATGATGTCCGAGCCGCCGACGAATTCGCCGTTGATGTAGAGCTGCGGGATGGTCGGCCAGTTGGCGAATTCCTTCACGCCTTGACGGATCTCCTCGTCTTGCAGCACGTCCACGGTGAACAGGTTGTCGACGCCGCATGCCTTCAGGATCTGCACGGCACGGCCCGAGAAGCCGCACATCGGGAATTGCGCGTTGCCCTTCATGAAGAGCACGACAGGATGTTCGGTGACGATTTGCTGGATACGTTGCTGGGTGGTCATGGTGGAAAGCCCGTGGAGATACCGGAAAGTCGGCGTATCCGGCATTTTAGCGGTTTTCCGCCGCGTCCGTCGGTGCGCGCTCAGACGCGCCACCCCCCCGTGGTGCGCTCGATACCCGCGAGATCGCGTTCGGAGGTGACGTCGGCCAAGCCTGCTGCTCGACAAAGCGCGCGTACGTCGGCGGCCTGATGGTAGCCGTGCTCGCAGAGCAGCCAGCTGTTCGGCAGCAGGCGCGACGGCGCACCGGCCACGATCGTGCGCAGGGCGGCGAGACCGTCCGCGTGATCGGTCAGCGCATCGACCGGTTCGAAGCGCAGATCGCCTTGCGAGAGATGCGCGTCGTCCGACACGATATACGGCGGATTCGAGACGATGATGTCGAATGGCGCGGCATTGCCCGGCAATGCGGCATACCAATCGCTGGCGAGGAAGGTGACGGAGGCCGCTAGCCCAAGCTGCCGGGCGTTTTCGCGGGCGACGTCGAGCGCGTCGGCCGAGCGGTCGAGCGCCGTGACGTGGGCGTCGGGGCGGCAATGCGCAATGGCCAGCGCAATTGCGCCGCTGCCGGTGCCCAGATCGAGCACGCGCGGCGCCGGCCGGCCT
>NZ_KB290540.1:83023-93692 GCF_000282835.1 Pandoraea sp. B-6
AGCGAGGCCACCGTGGCGACGTCGTGCCCGGCGTCGGGCGCACCCAGCGACATCAGGCGGCCTCGCCCAGCGACGCCAACTGCTCGGCCTGATGCTCGGTGACGAGCGCGTTGATCATGTCGTCGAGATCGCCGTCCATGATGTATTCGAGCTTGTAGAGCGTGAGATTGATGCGGTGATCCGTCATCCGCCCCTGCGGGAAGTTGTACGTTCGAATGCGTTCCGAGCGGTCGCCCGAACCGATCAGGCTCTTGCGCGTGGCGGCTTCCTTGGCTTGCTGGGCGCGCAGTTGGGCGTCCTTGATGCGCGCCGCGAGTACCTTGAGCGCCTTGTCCTTGTTGCGGTGCTGCGAGCGATCGTCCTGGCATTCGACGACGATGCCCGTGGGCAAGTGCGTGATGCGCACCGCCGAGTCCGTCTTGTTGACGTGCTGGCCGCCGGCACCCGACGCGCGGAACGTGTCGATACGGATGTCGGCCGGGTTGATGTCGACGTCGGCGACGTCATCGGCTTCCGGCATCACGGCCACCGTGCAGGCGGACGTGTGAATGCGGCCCTGCGTTTCGGTGGCCGGTACCCGCTGCACGCGATGACCGCCCGACTCGAACTTGAGGCGGGAATAGGCCCCCTGACCGATCAGCCGAACGATGACTTCCTTGTAGCCGCCCAGATCGGATTCGCTGGCCGACATGATCTCGACCTGCCAGCGGTGGCGCTCCGCATAGCGCGTGTACATGCGCAGCAGATCGCCGGCGAACAGCGCCGATTCGTCGCCGCCGGTGCCCGCGCGGATTTCGAGGAAGATGTTGCGTTCGTCGTTGGGGTCGCGCGGCAGCAGCATGCGCTGCAGCGAGGCTTCCATGTCGTCCATGCGTGCCCGGGCGCTGGCGGCTTCGTCGTCCGCAAAGTCGCGCATCTCGGGGTCGAGCGCCATCTCCTGGGCCGCGGCGACATCGCTCTGGGCCTGGCGGTAGTGACGATACTGCTCGACGACGGGCGCCAACTCGGCATGTTCGCGCGTGAGCTTGCGATAGTTGTCCAGATCGCGCGTGACGTCGCCCTGGCTCAATAGGCCATCAAGCTCGACCAGACGTTGCGTCAACTGGTCGAGCTTGGCTTGCATGCTCGCTTTCATCTATTTGTCGGCGTTTCCCGAGGTGCGGAACAGTTCGGGAATGAGGTGAAGGATTTGCTCGCGCGAATCGCCGCGCGCCGTGTTCAGCGCGTGCGTCGGGCCGTGCAGGAATTTCTTGGTGAGGGACTGGGACAGCGCTTCGAGCACGGCGGCGGGGTCGTCGCCGCGCGCGAGCATGCGCTGGGCACGCTCGAGTTCGGCGAGGCGCATGGCCTCGGCCGTGCCGTGGATGTCGCGGATGACCGGCACGACGCTGCGGGCGTCGAGCCATTGCATGAAATGCTGAACGCGCGTCTCGATGATGGCCTCGGCCTGCGCGACCGCTGCCTGACGCAGCGCATTGCCTTCGCGCACGACCGCGCCGAGATCGTCGACGGTGTACAGGAAGATATCGGTCAGACGGCCGACTTCCGGCTCGATGTCGCGCGGCACCGCCAGATCGACCATGAACATCGGCTTGTGCTTGCGGGCCTTGATGGCGCGCTCGACAGCGCCCAGACCGATCAGCGGCAACGTGCTCGCCGTGCACGACACCACGATGTCGAATTCATGCAGGCGCTGAGGCAGCTCGGACAGGCGGATGGCCGAGCCGCCCAGCCGCTCGGCGAGCTTCTCGCCGCGCTCGGCGGTCCGGTTGGCGATGTACAGGGCTTTCGGGTTCTGCGCAGCGAAGTGCGTGGCGCACAGGTCGATCATCTCGCCCGCGCCAATGAACAGCACCTTCTGCGTGCTGATGCTTTCGAAAATGCGCTGGGCGAGTCGCACCGCGGCGGCCGCCATCGAGACCGAATGCGCGCCGATCTCGGTCTGACCACGCACTTCCTTCGCCACCGCGAACGTGCGCTGGAAAAGCTGGTTGAGATAGGTGCCCAGTGCGCCCGCCTCGGCGGCGGTGCGCACGGCGTCCTTCAACTGGCCGAGGATCTGCGTCTCGCCCAGCACCATCGAGTCCAGCCCGCTCGCCACGCGAAACGCGTGACGCACGGCGTCGGATTGCGGCAGGGCGTACAGATGCGGCGCCAGATCGCTGGCCGGAATGTTGTGAAATTCGGACAGCCAGTGCACCGCGCGCTCGCGGGCCGCGGCGTCATCGGTGACGCAGTAGATTTCCGTGCGGTTGCACGTCGACAGGATGGCGGCCTCGGGGGCGCTCGACCTGCCCGTCCACAGCCCCTTGAGCCCCGCCAGTGCCGGCTCGATCCGCTCGAACGGAAACGCCACCCGTTCGCGCAGCGAGACGGGCGCCGTGTGGTGGTTCAGGCCGAGAGCGAGCAGTTGCATGATATGGGGGATCTAATAACCGCTGATTATAGCGCGTCGACGTGATGCCCGTTTCGGAGGCGCCACGCGCCCCGCGCGCTGGGACAGCGATGTGCCATGATCGCGCAGCCGCCCGATTTTGACAAATACGTGTCGCTTATACCCGGCATATCGTTGGTTTTCGGCCCCGGGCCCCCCGGGAGGCCTATTGCCGGCGTGCCTTGCCTCCGCGTGCGACCGGCGGTGGCGGGCGGATGTCGCGACACGCTTGCCGAATCGTCCGATTTCGGGGCTATACTGCGTTCGGGTTCCCATCCTTGGAGAGACGTCATGGGCATCATCGGCACTATCGTTGTCGGTCTGGTCGTCGGTCTCATTGCACGCGCCCTGCATCCCGGAAGGGACAGCATGGGCATCATCGTCACCATCATCCTCGGCATCGGCGGCGCGCTGCTCGCCAAATATGTCGGACAGTTCCTCCATCTCTACACCGAAGGCCAGTCGGCCGGTTGGATCGCATCGGTCATCGGGGCCATCGTGCTGCTGGTGATTTACGGCGCCATCAAGCGCAGCCGCGCCGCCTGACATGGCACCCCGGAGCCGCTCATGAACATTCTCGTGCTCTTGCTTGTGGGGTTGGTGGCCGGTTGGCTCGCCGGCCTCGTCGTGGGCGGCGGCTACGGCATTATTGGCGACATGGTCGTCGGCGTGATCGGCGCGTTCGTCGGCGGCTGGCTGCTGCGACACTTGGGCATTGCCGTCGGATATGGCACGCTCGGGCGCATCATCACGGCGACTATCGGCGCCATCGTGCTGCTTGCTCTGCTGCGTCTGGTGCGACGATAGGCCGCACTTGGCGGGTGTCGTACGCATTTTCCCGTGTTCAGCTATCCTTGACGCCATCGCCTGGCCCAAGTCGTCTTGACGACGCGTGCGGCATTGCCGCCACGTTTGATCCCGCCTTCCGCCATCCGGCGTGACCGCCGCGCCCGACAGGGGGGCGGCGGTCACGCCTCGCAAGTCGCTTCGCCCGATCCCCCACATCAAAAGAACACATGTCTGCGACACGCCCTTCCATGCGGCCATTCATCGTGGCATCCGTCATGGCGGCGACCTCCATGGTTGCCATCGAGGCCACGATTATTTCGACGGCCATGCCGCAAATCGTCGCCCAGCTTGGGGGGCTGTCCCTATATAGCTGGGTTTTCTCCGCCTTTTTGCTGGCGCAGACGGCCATGACCGTCGTGTTCGGCAAACTGGCCGATCTCTACGGCCGCAAGCCGGTCATGCTCGTGGGTATCGCCGTGTTTCTGGTGGCCTCGCTTGGCGGCGGACTCGCCTGGTCGATGCCGGCGATGATCGTCTTCCGCCTGTTGCAGGGCGTGGGGGCGGCGTGCATCCAGCCGGTCAGCCTGACCATCATCGCCGACTACTACCCGACCAGCGAGCGCGGCAAGGTGCAGGGTTACCTGGCGAGCGTGTGGGCCATATCGGCCGTGCTCGGTCCGATGCTTGGCGGCATCATCATTCGTGACCTGTCGTGGTCGTGGATTTTCTGGATCAACATCCCTATCGGCCTGTTGGCCGCGGCGGGCTTCGTCGCTTATCTGCACGAGGCTGCGCCGCGCCAGCGGCCGAGCATCGACGCGCTGGGGGCCGTGTTCTTTGCGATTGCCGTGGCGGCACTGATGATCGCGCTCACCGATGCGAACGCCTTCTCCGACACGCACGTCTGGGGTGGGGGGCTGGTGTGCGCCGTCGCGGCGCTGCTGTTCGTCTGGCAGGAGCGGCGTGCTCCGGACCCGATGATTTCGTTCGCGCTGTGGAAGCGCCGGCCGATTGCGGCGGCGAATGCGGCGACGCTGCTCTCGGGCATGGTGCTTATGGGGTTGACGACCTTCCTGCCGATGTACGCGCAGGGGGTATTGCGTCAGACGCCGGTCGTGGCGGGCATGGCGCTCACGATGATCATGGTCGGCTGGCCGATCGGTTCGACGTTCGCCGCGAAAACCTTCACGCGCTACGGCTTGCGCCGCATTCTCGTGGGCGGCAGCCTGCTGATGCCGGTGGGCGGGATTGTCTTTGCGCTGCTCGGGCCGAACAGTTCGCCGCTGCTTGCCGGGTTCGGTTCGTTCCTGATGGGATTTTCGATGGGCACGGGTAGCGTAAGCGCGCTCGTGCTGATTCAGGAGCTAGTCGATCCGTCGCAGCGCGGCAGCGCCACGGCGTCGAACATCTTCTCGCGGAATCTGGGCAGCACGCTCGGCGCGACGCTTTTCGGCGCCGTGCTCAACTTCGGGTTGACGCAATCGAGCGGGCTGGCGCCCGTCACCTCCGATCAGTTGCGGCACGTGCTGGAAGACCGGGGCGTGTCGACGCTGGCGGACCAGGCGATTCGCGCGGTGCTGCAACATTCGCTGCACCTCACGTTCCTGTCGATCCTGGCGATCTCGATCGGTGTCGTGGTGTTGCTGCTGTTGGTGCCGACCAACGCCGTCGACCGTTCGCGCGATACGCCGCGGGACAAGCCAGAGTTCGTGCCTGGCAGTCATTGATCGACGTGGCGGTGCCGCCTCAACGCGCGACAACACGTCGTGCACGCGAGGCAGACGACTGGCCGGCCTTGAGTCGTGCGCCGAACGGCTTGCGCGCCGTCGGCATGCGGGGGCTCGATGGGTGCAACGGCGCGCGTGACGGCAGTTGGCTCACCTTCGCGCTCGACGGGTAGCGGCGTCGCACCAGATACAGCGGCCGTCCTTTCGCTTCGTAGTAAATCCGGCCGACGTATTCTCCGATCACCCCGATGCCGACGAGTTGGATGCCGCCGAGGAACAGCGTGCCGACGAGCAGCGAGGCGTAGCCGGGCACGTCGATGCCGTGAATGAGCGTGCGCAGCACGATAAAGCCGCCGTAAGCGAGCGAGACGAGCGCGAGCGAGACGCCGATATACGTCCAGCAGCGCAGCGGCACGGTGCTGAAGCTGGTAATGCCTTCAAGCGCGAAATTCCACAGGCGCCAGCCGGAGAACTTCGACTCACCCGCGCGACGCGGCTCGCGCACGTACTCCACGATTTCCGTCTGAAAGCCGACCCAGGCGAACAGCCCCTTCATGAATCGGCGGCGTTCGGGCAACTGCTTGAGCGCGGACACGACGCGTCGATCGATCAGGCGGAAATCGCCAACGTTCTCGGGCAGCTTCACTTCCGAGAGGCGATTGTGAATGCGATAGTAGAGTTCCGCCGCAACTCGTTTGGTGACGCGGTCGCTCGCGCGATTCGTGCGCTTGGCGAGCACGACTTCCGCGCCGTTGCGCCAGCGCTCGATCATTACGGGAATGAGTGCCGGCGGATCCTGAAGGTCGGCGTCGATAGGGATGACGGCATCGCCATGCGCTTCCTCAATGCCCGCGCTCAGTGCCGCTTCCTTGCCGAAGTTGCGGGTGAAGTCGATCACGCGGATGCGCGCGTCGGCGCGGCGAAGGGCAAGCAGGGTGCCAAGCGTGTCGTCGGTGCTGCCGTCGTTCACGCAGACGATTTCGAAACGCACGTCCGCGACGGCATCGAGCACCGGGGCCAAGGCGCGGTAGAACGTGTCGAGCACCGGGGCTTCGTTGTGACAGGGCACGACGAGCGACACAAGCGGCGTTCGCTGCGCGACGGACGACTGACGACTCTCGGTGGCGCGGGGCATGGCGATTACCTCGTGGGTGCGGGCGCGGTGGCCGACGCGCGGCGATCGGCGCAGGCAGGGTCGACGGCGTGCGGGGGCACAGCGACATGGGACACGGCGGGTACGTCGGACATTTCCGGCACGTGAGCGAGTCGGCGACGGCGGCGCCACAGCATGGCGAGCGTGGCGAGCGTGATGAGCGGCATGAACTGAAACCCGAGGGGCAGCACGCCGATCAGACCGAACGCGGGGGTGAGCCACAGCACGACGAGCCATTCGCGCTCCCCGCGCAGCCAGCCGCGCGCGATGCCGTCGCGCACATACCAGGCGATGACGAGCGAGAGCATCGCGAGATCGTAGTCGTAGAGATAGGGGCTGACCAGCGTGGTGGCGCACACGAGCGTGGCGGCGCGCAGTGCGAAGGCCGCCGGACGGCGCCAGACGTCGATCATTGCCGCCACGGCGCCAAACGCCACGCCAGCATGGACGATGGCGGCCAGCGTGACGGGTGCGCCCAGCATGCGTGCCATCACGAAAAACGTCGGCATGCGGGCAAGTCGCGCCTCGCCGTCGACGAGGCTTTGGCGTGCCAACGCCGTCGCGTGCAGGAACGTCGGATAGACGTCGAGACCGAAGACCACGCCGGCGAGCAGGGTGCTTCCGATGCCCACAGCGATGCATGCGGCCAGCGCGCGCCACTCGCGAGCACAGAGAAACGCGAGCGGAAAGAGCAGGGCGACGTGCGGCTTGACGAAGAGCAATCCGGCGAGCGCGCCCGCCCATGCGGGACGCTTGCGCAGCAAGAGCAGTGAGAAGCCTGCGAGGGCGGTGGTGTAGAGCGCGATCTGTCCGGCGGCGATCACGAGCAGCACGCCGGGAAAGCTCATGGTGGGCAGACGGGCGTCGCGCCAGGGGGCCGTGCGTCGCAGTGCGGCGTAGTACAGGCCGAAGCCGATGCAGGCATACGCGGCGTACGCGTAAGAGAAGGGCAGCAGCGCGACCGGCGCGAGCAGAATCATCATCACGGGCGGGTAAAGCCAGGGCATGATGCCGCCCAGCTTTGCCGTCCATGGCTGGGCGGCCATCTGTGCACTCGTCATCAGATCGACGTTGTAGGCGTCGAGCGGATGCCCGTGGAGCACGAAGTAGGACGCTCCCCAGAATGGCAGGAAGTCGAGGCCGATGGGGCCGAGCTTCGGGGGCACGACGAAAAAATGCTGATAGGACCAGATGGCGAACACAGCGAGGGTGACGAACAGGCCTGCACCGCTATAGAGGCGGATGCGGGCGCGGTCGTCGGACCAATGCCGGCGCTCGGACGACGCCACTTCATCGACGGCCGACGGCTTCGATGCCATGCATGAACCTCCCGGTGGGCGCATGAAAACGGCGATGCTCGATTACGGAGACTGCTTTGTCGGGCGTGCGGTGCGGCCGCCTGCGCCAAGCAGGCGATGTGCATGATTGCGACTATCGACGCATTGCACGCGACGGAAAACACGACGCCATATTAGACGAGACGGTCTCCGAACGGATCAAAATTCCAGCGTGTCGCGACGACGGCGCTACAGCACGTCGTCCGATGCTGGATTCTCACGGGGGCGACGTCGGGGCAAGCGGTTTGCCAAGCGGTGTCGGGCGGGGGAGGTGGCTCGGTGAATCCTCCGCATTTCATCCCTCAGAAACAAAACACCCCGGCGCGATGGCCGGGGTGCTCGTTGTCTTGGTCGACGATCGCGTCAGACGTTGAACAAGAAGTTCATGACATCGCCGTCGTGAACAACGTACTCCTTGCCTTCGGCGCGCATCTTGCCGGCTTCCTTCGCGCCTTGCTCGCCCTTGTACTGGATGAAATCGTCGAAGGCGATGGTTTGCGCGCGGATGAAGCCGCGTTCGAAGTCGGTGTGGATCACGCCAGCGGCCTGCGGGGCCGTATCGCCCACATGGATCGTCCAGGCGCGCACTTCCTTCACCCCTGCGGTGAAGTATGTCTGCAGACCCAGGAGCTTGAAGCCCGCGCGGATCACGCGATCCAGGCCCGGCTCGTCCATGCCCATGTCGGCCAGGAATTCCGCCTTGTCGGCGTCTTCCATATCCCCAATCTCTGCCTCGATGGCCGCACACACCGCCACCACCGGCGCATTCTCGCTTTCCGCGTACTTGCGCACCGCTTCCAGATGCGGATTGTTCTCGAAGCCGTCGTCCTTCACGTTGGCGACATACATCGTCGGCTTGGCCGTAATCAGGCAGAACGGCTTGATCAGCGCCAGCTCGTCATCCGACAGCTTGATCGAGCGCACCGGACGCGCTTCGTTGAGCACCGGCACCACCTTTTCCAGTACCGCCACGAGCTTGGCGGCTTCCTTGTCGTTGCCCGACTTGGCCGCCTTCGAGTAGCGTTGCAGCGCCTTTTCCGTCGTGGCCAGATCCGCCAGCGCCAGTTCCGTGTTGATGACTTCGATGTCCGAAATCGGATTCACCTTGCCGGCCACGTGGATGACGTTTTCGTCCTCGAAGCAGCGCACAACGTGCGTGATGGCGTCCGTCTCACGGATGTTGGCCAAGAACTGGTTGCCCAGCCCTTCACCCTTGGACGCGCCCGCCACCAGGCCGGCAATGTCAACGAACTCGACCGTCGCCGGCATGATCCGCTCGGGCTTGACGATCTCGGCCAGCTTGCCCAGACGCGGGTCGGGCACCTCCACCACGCCGACGTTCGGCTCGATGGTGCAAAACGGATAGTTCTCGGCAGCGATGCCCGCTTTGGTCAGCGCGTTGAAAAGGGTCGACTTGCCGACGTTGGGCAAGCCGACGATGCCGCATTTGAGGCTCATGCTAAATCCTGTCTAATCCGATAAATGCGCCGACAAATGCCCCGGGGGTGCGCCGGGTGGCGCCGTGGAATGCGCCGGTGATTGCGTCGCGGAAAGTCCGCTATTGTACCCGTTCTGCCGCTAACGGCGCCTCGGGTGCCTAGGGTAACGAGGGTGCCGGCGTCGCGACGACCCCCGCCCATGCCGTACTCAACTCAGCGACTTCGCCGAGAACGTATCGCACTTGCGCATGTCGCCGTACTGCAACCCCTGGCGCAGCCAATACACGCGTTGCGCGCTCGTCCCGTGCGTGAACGACTCCGGCACCACGCGGCCTTGCGCCTGCTGCTGCAGCCGGTCGTCGCCGATCGCCGACGCGGTCTTCAACCCCTGCTCGACGTCGCCCGGCTCCAGCAACTGCTGATTCGCCTTCTCGGCATTGTTCGCCCAGACGCCGGCAAAGCAGTCGGCCTGCAGCTCCAGGCGCACCGACAACGCATTGGCCTGCGCTTCGCTCATGCGGCGCCGCGCCTCGTCGAACTTCTCGGAAATGCCCAGCAGATTCTGGATGTGATGGCCCACTTCGTGCGCGATCACATACGCCTGCGCGAAATCGCCTCCCGCGCCGAAGCGCTGACGCAATTCGTCATAGAAGGCGAGATCGATGTAGACCTTGCTGTCGCCCGGGCAGTAAAACGGCCCCATCGCTGTTTGACCGGTGCCGCATGCCGTGGGCGTTGCGCCAGAGAACAACACCAGTTTCGGTGGCACGTATTGACGGTTCACTTGCTGCGGGAACACCGTTCCCCAGGTGCGCTCGATGTTACCGAGCACCTTGCGGGTGAAGACGGTCTTCGGATCGTGAGCCGGCGTGGTGTTCGGCGCGGACTGGGGCTGTGACGATGTCTGCCCCTGAAGCATCTGCGAGCCCTGGATGATGACGCGCGGGTCGATGCCGAAGAAATACGAGGCGGCCAGCGCCACCACGATCGTGCCGATGCCGAGCGTGGTGCGTCCCCCGAAACCGCCGCCCCGTCGATCTTCGACGTTGTCGCTTTCGGATTCGTTGTCGAGGCGCATTGGAGGACTCCCTGTCTGATAATCGGTATGCGCGCAAGTATAGCGCCGGGCTGTGGCACGCGACGCTGTGCCACAGCCGCCCCCGGGGCGACCGGGCGTCGCTTGCGCGGCAGGCGTGCGACAATACGCCATCTCGTTTTCTGAACCAGCCGGCTCGCGCGATTCAGGCGCTGGCGCTGCATTCGCCGCATGTCTCTAACGCAAACCTCCAGCCAAACGCACGATGTCGTCGTCGTCGGTGGCGGTCTGGTCGGCAAGGCCGCCGCCCTGCTGCTCTCGCAGGCGCGCCTGTCCGTCGCACTGCTCGCCCAGCCGGCCGTAGCCGCCCCCGCCCCGGGCGACCTGTGGGACGCCCGCATCTATTCGCTCTCGTCCAGCTCGCAAGCCCTCTTCGAGCGCATGCGCGTATGGCAGGCCGTCGATCCCGCGCGCATCAATCCGGTCTACGACATGGAAGTCTTTGGCGACGAGCGCGGCAGCCTGCATTTCTCGGCGTACCAGGCCGCCGTGCCGCAACTCGCCTGGATCGCCGAATCGTCGAATCTCGAGCGCGCGCTCGACGCCGCCCTGCGCTTCTCCCCGCAAGTGCATTGGCTCGACGCCCGGGCCGAGGCGCTCGAAGTCGACGCCGCCGCGGCCTCGGTGCGTCTGTCGGACGGCAAGGCCCTGCGCGCGTCGCTCGTGGTGGGGGCCGACGGCGCCCACTCGTGGG